>JBOFFD010000422.1:0-10181 GCA_051648425.1 Planctomycetia bacterium | reverse complement strand
TGAAACCGTCGGTGGCGGAGAAGTAGAGCAATCCTTCCAGTTCAACGAGGCCGGCGATGCCGGAACCGTCGCCGCCGACCAGGATGTCGGCGACGCGGACGGCGGCGGTCGAGCCGGGGTCGACGCGCCACAGTTCCTGGCCCAGCAAGCCATCGTCGGCCAGGAAATAGACGGAGCCGGCGTATAGCGTGAAGTTCGCCGTGCCGAACGGGTTGCGGAACTTCGGGAACGTGCCGAAGGAGACAGCGGGTTGGTCGGGGGCGGCGATGCGGAAGTAGCCGGCGTCTTGACCGCCGAGGAAGGCGCGGAAGTACAGCACGCCCGCGACGTTGGTCAGGTCGGCGGGGTAGGAACCTTCGAGTCCGGGAACGGAGTCCGACACGCGGACAGTGCCAAGGGCGGTGCCGTCGGAGCGCCACAATTCCTGGCCGGCGGTGGCGTCCAAGCTTCGGAAGTACAGCAGTCCGCCGACGTTGGTCAATTCAAACGGATTGTACATCCCGTTCGAGCCGTCGGTGACGGGAACGGTGCCGCCGACGGTGCCGTCGGTCGTCCACAATTGACCGCCGACGGCGCCGCTCAGCGCGCGAAAGAGCAATCGGCCGTTGAACTCTTCCAGGTCGCCGGCCAGGAACGACCCGTCGAGCAGTCGGACGGCACCCGACGCGGCGTCGACGCGCCACAGTTCGCGGCTGCTCGTCGTCGGCGTGGTGGTGAAGTAGACCATGCCGCCGGCGCCGACCAAATCGCCGGGGTTCGCCGACGCTGGGCCGGGGGCGGCGTCCACGACGCGCATGGTCCCCGCCGCGGTGCCGTCGGTCTTCCACAACTCGCGGCCGGTCGCGCCGTCGTCGGCCGAGAAGTACAACAAGCCGCCGACCACGCTCAGCGGGAACGGATAGCTGCCGCCCGCGGGATTGACGTCGCGCACCAGAAACGTGCCGGTCGCGGTGCCGTCGGACCGCCACAGTTCGGTCCCGAAGGGTCCGCCGTTGGCGGCGAAGAAGACGACGTCCCCGACGCGGACGATTGCATTCGGGTAGCTTGAATTGGCGCTGGGGCGGATGTCTCCCAACCTCGCGGTTCCCGGCGTCGTGCCGTCGGAGCGGAACAATTCCTCGCCGCCGGGAAAGCGCTCGAAGTAGACGACGGCGCCGACGTTGACCAGTTCGGTCGGATTCGTGGGAAGGGGGCCGCTGGTCGTCGGGTCGATGTAAGCGACCATCGCCGTATTGATCGCTGTACCGTCGCTCTTCCACAACTCGCGGGCGGTCGAATCGGGACCGGCGGCCGCGGAGAAGTAGAGCGTGCCGGCGGCGTTGAGGAAGTTCTGCGGAGAACCGCTGTCCGTTCCGGGGACGAGGTCTTCGACCAGGCTGGCGGCGGTGCCGTCGGCCCGCCACAATTCGACGCCGGTAGCGGCATCGTTCGCGGCGAGGTACAAGACGCCGCCCACGTTCGCGGCCGTGAAGCCGGCCGGCTCGACGGAGCCGATCTGAACGGCAGTCGCCGCGCCGGGGGCGACGCGCCACAGCCGGGCGCCGGCGACCGTGTCGTTCGTGAAGAAAAAGAGGGCGCCGTCGACTTCCGTGAAGCCGGTGGCGCCGCCGTCGCCGGCTCCGGGATCGAAGTCGCCGACCTGAACGAAACCGCCGGCGTTGGCCCGCCAGACCTCGCGGCCGGTCGCGTTTTCGGCGGTGAAGAAGACGGCGTCGCCGACGGCGGTCAGGTCCCGCGGATAGGAGGCGACCGTGCCGTCGGTGAGGCTTACGGTGCCCGCCGTCGTGCCGTCGGACCGCCAGACTTCAAAACCGCCGATACCCTGAGCGGTGAAGAACAGCACGCCGTCGGCGACGACCAACTCCGCCGGGTAGCTGCTGGCGGGGCCGGGAATCAGGTCCTTGACCAGCACCGTGCCGGACGCCGTGCCGTCGGACCGCCACAGTTCGCCGCCGGACGGACTGGAGACGCCATCGGCGGCCGCGAAGAACAAGACGCCGTTTACGTTGACGAGGCTGCGCGGAAAGCTGCCGTTGAAGCCGGGCCGAAGGTCGACGACCCGCACGGCCGCCGTGGCGCCGGGGTCGACCCGCCACAGTTCGGCGCCGGAGGTGCCGTCGTCGGCCGAGAAAAAGAGCGTGCCGTTCACGTTCGTCAGAAAGGAGGGGTAGCTGCCGCCGGTCGGATTGAGGTCGCCCAGCGTGACGGTTCCAGTGACGGTGCCATCGGTGCGCCACAATTCCTTGCCGAAGAGGGTGTCGGGGGTGTAGTAGAGCAGATCGCCCACCGCCACCGATTCGGTGACGAGGAACCGGCCGGTCTGCACCCCCAGATCTTCCACGACTTCAACCAGACCGGCGGGCGTTTCCCGCGGCTCCAGAGGTTCCAACCGATACGCACGAACGGTTTTCGACGGCATGACGGTCGGCTCCGGCCACGTTAGGAAGATCGGCCGCCGTCCACCATGGAACCGCCGCCAGACATCATTCTAACATATCGACGACGCCGGAATCATGAAGTTTCGATCTATCAAGAAATTCGCGCGGGCGAAGACCCGGAATTTCTTTGACGTGGGGACGAGAAGGGTGATTCGTAGGGTGGACGTCCCCGTTCGCCGCGGAGGGGCGTGGGGACGAGACTTCTTTTCCGATCCGTGAATACCCAGGCGGCGCGGATCAGCCGACGGGCGGGGCGGGGTCGCCGAAGCCGAACATCGAGCCGCCGGACGAGCCGAAGCTTTGGCCGCCGGTGTTGATGGGGCCTTTCAGGCCGTCGCCCGACGGCCGTTGGTTCGGATGGAGACTGTCTTCGACGGCTTCGCGCAGACGGTCGAAACGGAACGGTTTGTACAGCGCGGTGCGCAACCCTTCCTGGCGGGCCTTCACCAAACTGTGCGTCGGGTCGTAGCCGAAACCGGTCATCAGGACGACCGGGCTGGTCGGCAGCACCACCCGCATGCGGACGTAGAAATCGTAGCCGTTCATGTCGGGCAGGCGGATGTCGCCCAACACCACGTCGTACGGCAGGGCGCGGGCCAGCGAGATCGCCTCGCGGCCGTCCTTGGCGGTGTCGACTTCGCAGCCGGCGCGCTCCAAGAGGCGGTGGGCCGACTGCCGCACCGCCGGGTCGGCGTCGGCGACCAGCACCCGCCGCCCGGCCAGCGACCCGACGGCGCCGGCCCCGGCGGTTCCGTCGGCCGGCTTGCTGTAGCGCCGATGGATCGTGCGGATCGCCGTCTTTACGGAGCGCGTGTTCATCAGCACCCGCGCCAGCGTCGACCGCACCTCGGAGTATTGCGCCGCCGGGTCGTGCGTCGGGTGGAAGGCGGGCGAGACCGGCGGCGGGCAGAGCAGATCGTTCAACCGAACGGTGTCGGCGACGATCTCGTCCATCGGCAGGCTGACTTCGTTGACGATCGCTTCCACCGAAGCGCTGCCGCCGAATTTGTTTTCCGCCTGCAACAGATCGAGCGTATTCAGCGCCGAGGCGATTTCACGCGCGAAGATCTCTAAGAACTCGCGGTCGCTTTCCGTGAAATGGTCGAGGTGCGGGCTTTCGACGTTGAACGTCCCGATGACCGCGTCGCGGTAGTAGATGGGCACGGTAAGCGAGCTGCGGGCGTGGGCGGCGCCGGTCATGTACAGCGGGTCGTTCTGCACGTCGCTGCACAGGTAGCTCGACCCGGTGGCGGCGACGAAGCCGGTCACGCCGTTGCCGTCGGTCGAAACGAACAGGTCGTGGGCCGACTCCGACGTCATCCCTTCGGAAAGCAGCACGACCAGCCGGCGGCCGCCCGGCTCGACCAGCCGCACTTCCAGATTTTTAAAGTTGAGGATGTTCTGCGAATACTGGATGATGTTCGCCTTCAGCAGGTCGATCCGCTCGGCGGTCGACATGTCTGAAAGTTCCTGCGGGGTCAGATGGCTCAGTTCCAGGCCGGCGCGGTGGATGGCCAGCAGTTTTTCGCGCTGGCGGACTTCGTCGGTGATGTCGCGCACCAAACACAGAATCGGCGCCCTGCCGGCCGAGGGGGTCGCGCCGTCGTCGTCGAGCCGTTGCGCGGTGATCTCGACGTACCGGCCCGATTTCAAGAGCAGCTTGGTTTCGGTGCGTCCTTCGCCGCTGAGGCAGCTCGTGACCGGACAGAACTCCGGTCCCTCGATGTCTTCGCAGGCGAGGGCTTCATACAGCGGTCGGCCGATGGGCGCTTCGGCGGCGCAGGCTTCGTCGAAGGCTGGGTTCGACCACAAGATGCGGAAGTCGGCGCCGACGATGGCGACCCCGGTGGCCAGCGAATGCAGCACCTGCCGACAATCGATGCTGCGAGTGAACGGAGGGGGTTCGACCAGCGACGAGGGGCCGCCGGAAACGGCGGCCGGCGTCGCGCCTTCGGAGAGGAAAAAGCCGGTGATCGTCACGGATTCCGACGGACCGACGGCGGCCGGCGGGTGTTCACCGACTGCCTCGGAATCGGCCGGCGCAAGATCCGACTCCGTGAAGCGGGGGGAGTTGATTCCCGCCGTCGGCGGATCGACGAGGTCGGCGTCGGACGGTCGCTTCGACAAGGCTCGGTCCTTCCCAATCAGCTCCGAAGCGCTTCGCCTGCGGCGGCGATCGAACGCCGCTTCGGTCTAGTCCGCCGCGTCACACGGCGGCGGATCGACTCGGTGGACTAGTTTCCACCGTCCGGCGACCCTGCGTTCGTACAATCACGCATAACGCGGCGTCGCCCGAAGCGTCGACCGCTTGGAACGGAGGGAACGAAAAATGCTGCGCATCGCGACAACCGGCGTTTTCGTTTTCGTCGTCCCTTTCGCCGCGGCGTCGTTCGGATGGTCAGGCGAACCGTCCGTCGTTCCGTCCGCGACGGTTTCGTCCGTTCAACATAATATAGTTCAAAAGGAACGACCCACCGAAGCGTCCACCGGACAAATCTTCCCTTCGGCCGTTTTCCCCGTCCATTCGACCGGCCCTATACGCTATCGCCTTCACTGGAGCAACAGTGAGTTTCTGACGACGGCCGGCCTGACGGCGACGGCCGGCGGGCTGCGGGCGTCGCTCGCCGAGGCGCCGGCCGAGGTGCCGGTCGATCGGTTGCTGCGGATCGACATCCGGTCGAGCGACCTGCCCACGACCTCGTTCGATTTCACACGGAAGCCCGACGATTGGTCGGTCGTCGGCTCGCCGGTTTTGGACGAAAAGCGTTTCCGGTCCAGCCCTGCTTCCATGTACCTCCAACGGCCGGGCCAGCGGTTGGAGAAGCGGTTCCCGACGCCGCCGAAATCGTTCGCCGCCGTCTTTCATTTTTTCGACGACGGTCGCGTTCAGCCTGGACGGACGCACCGCCTCGTTTTGCAGACGACCGCCGTCGGCGCCCCGCGGCGCTTGACGATCAGCCTGGGGGCGGCGACGGCTTTTTATACGGCGGCCTGGGAGCCGCCGTTGGGTCGCGGCCGGTTCGCGGTTCCGCGGTCGACCGGCTGGCGGCGCGTGGAGCTGGTCGTCAGCGGCGACCACGCGGCGGCGTTCGTCGACGGCGCCCCGTTGCTGCCGCCGATTCCGTCAACGGCCAAGGCGCCGCCCCTCGCCGCGACGGTTTCCGCCGTCGCCTTTGAAGTGGACGACGCACCGATCGACGGCGTCCGCGGCGCCCCCAAAAAACGTCGCGACGGCTTCGGCGTCTGGATCGACGACCTACACCTCTGGACGCCCGCCGCCGATGGGCTTGAAGCGGCGAGAAGCGACGACGCGATCTTCCTTCCCGCCGACGCCGCCGCCATGGCGACCGCCGCCGACGGCTTTTTCCTTGGCGACGCCCCCGTTTTCGACGACCGGGGCGTGACGTTGGAGCGGTCGACCGGCGCTCGCCGCACCGTCCCGTGGGACGCCCTCCGTCGCATCGAGCGTTCGCGCGTTCCGGTCGTCGACGCCCTGCATGGCGAGATCGGGCGACTGGACCTCCGCGACGGCGGGCGACTGATCGTCGCGCGCGAAGCCGTCGGCGTCGACGACTGGACGATCCGCCATCCGCTTTTCGGCGTCCGGCGCATTCCCCGGCGTACGATTCTGGCGTTTACGCCCCTCGTCGTTGGACGACGACTGCCGTTGCTGGCCGGAGCGTTCCGGGTCGTTGCCGAGGGCGGCCGGTCGAAGCCGACCGTCTTTACAGCGACAGCGGCCGCGCCCGACCGTGCAGTCGGCGCGACGCTGACAGCGACGGTGGAGGGGCTGGAGGCCGACGCCCCGCCGTCGCGCTGGACGGTCGTGCGCGTCGGCGGCGCGGTGGTCGGGTCGCTGAACGAACCGGCGGCCCTCGTCTCGTGGACCAACGAACCGGCCGACGCACCCGCCGACGAACCAGCCGGCCGGCGCGAGGTTCGGCTGGCGATTCCGCCCTCCGCTTGGCGGGCGGGATCGAACCTCGTAGAGATCGGACCGGTCGACCCGTCGTCGACGGACCGCATGGACGAAGTCGTGCTGCACGACGTCGCGCTGGAATTCGCGGAGTCGACCGCCGTTTCGACGCCCGTCCCCGCCGAATCGAACGCCTCTGGATCGCACGCATCGAAAGGAAGCCCGTGAACAAACTGACGCTGGCGATGATCCGACACGGCGCCGCCATCGCCAAGGAGCTTGGCGCCAACGCGCTGGTCTTCGACGCCGACCGCATCGATTCGTCGCTGGACGGCCTGGCCGAGCTGCTGCAGGAGATCGACTTCCGCACCCTGCTGGTGACCCGCGAACGCGAACTGACGCGCGTCGGCAATCCGGACCTGGTGTCGGTGCTGCACATTCCGAACGTGCCGCTCACCCGGCTGGCGCTCATTAAAGTGGCGGTGCTGGTGGGGGTGGCCGAGAAGAAGATCGAGCGCGGCGACCTGGCGGTTTGCCTGTCGGGCGAGGGGCAGTCGGAACGGCTGGACATGATCGTCGCGATCAAGGTGGGCGACGAGCCGGAGTTCTTCGTTTCGGACGATTCGCACCCGCTGCCGCACGACGTCCAGCCGGGGGTTTTTGAACGGGTGCTGTCGATCGCGTCGGAATTGGCCATCGAGGGGCGCGAGCATCGGCCGGTGGGGGCGCTGTTCATCGTCGGCGACTCCGACCGGGTGCTGGAAAACTCCCGGCAGCTCATTTTGAATCCGTTCCAGGGCTACCCGGAGGTCGACCGGAATCTTTTGAGCGACGGACTGGATGAAACGATCAAGGAATTCGCCGCCATCGACGGTGCATTCGTGATTCGCGGCGACGGCGTGGTGCTGGCGGCGGGCCGGTATTTGATGCCGCGCAGCAAGGGGGTGCAGCCGTTGCGGCCGGGGCTGGGGACGCGGCACGAGGCGGCCGCCGCCATCACCGCGGTGACCGACGCCGTCGCCATCACGCTGTCGCAAAGCACGTCGACGATCACGATTTTCACGAACGGCCGATCGTTGACGGAGATCGAAAAAGTGCGCGGCGGCAACGACCGCTGGCTGCGTTCCAAGACCAGACCCGCCGAACCGACCGACTGAATCGGCGACGCACTTCCCTAGCTGGAGCCGATCCGTCATGCCCGCGGTTGCGACGATCCAATGGTGGCTGCGCGGTCGACGGCCCCTGGTCGTCTTGACGGCGGCGGCGTTCGCGTGGCTGTTCGTGCCGCTTCTGGGCGATTGGCTGTGGCTCTTACTGCGGCCGGTGAAATGGTACATCGGCCAGACTCTCTTCACGACGGCGGCGCTGGGCGCGGCTTGGTTCGCGTTGCGACGGCCGCCGCCGACCGTTCTTAGCGACGCCGAACCTAAGTCTGAAACGGCGGCGCGCTGGGAGGAGTGGGCCGCCCCGCTGTTGCTGTACGCCGCCGTCTTAGCCGCGGCGGTCGGTCTGTTCCGCCACCCCGACGGCCTGCCCAACGGCGATTGGGACGTCTTCGTCACCCGCTACGAAGCGCTGCGGCGCACCATCCTTCTTTGGGGGGAATTCCCCTGGTGGACGCCCTGGCGGCGCGGCGGCTTCCCGCTGGCCTCCGATCCGCAGACGGGACTGTTCTCCTTGGCGACGCCCCTGGTGCTGCTGTTCGGCGCGTCGATCGGCCTGCGGCTGGCGGCCGTCGCGTACTTGCTGGTGGCGGCCGAGGGCGCCCGCCGCCTGGCCAAGCTGTTCGCGCGCGACCCGTGGGCCGCCGCGTTCGCCGGCTTGGTCTTCGCCCTCAACGGCGCGGTCGTGGTGTACGTCGCCGCCGGTCTGTACGTACCGATGAGTTTCTGTTGGCTGCCTTGGATCTTACGCGGCGTCTTACTCTTGGAGCGAAGCCCCCGGCGAGGCGTGGAGCTGGGCGTCTGGGGCGCGCTCCTGGTCAACGCCGGCGTTCAGTATCCCAGCGTCTACACCGTGCTGCTGGCGGGGCTGCTGGCGGTCCACCGCCTCTACCACCTGCCGCCGGCCGAGCGCCGCCGGTTTCTTCTCGGCGCCGTGCTCGCGGTGGGCGTCGTCTTCGCCACGAGCGGTTGGCGGCTGGCGACGACCGCGCTGCTGGTCGCCGACTTCCCGCGCGACGCCATTTCCCATATCGCCCATACGTGGCGCGACTGGCTCGACGCCGTCCTCCACCGCACCACCCCCGCCGACCTGGCGAGCGTCCACAAGTTCGACTGGGAAACGCCGATGTACCTCGGCCCGACGATTCCGCTCTTAGCGCTGGTGGGACTGGCGGGCGGCTGGCGCTGGCTCCACGGCGCCGGCCTCGTGTGCGCGGTCTTAGCGATGGGGAACGACGACTGGTACGAGCCCGGCGCCTGGATTCAGGACTGGCCGATCTTCTCTTCCATGCACATGGCGACGCGGTGGCGGGTGCCGCTGTTGCTGTTCGTCGGCCTGTCGGCGGCGGTCGGGGTCGACCGCCTGCGCGCGGCTCTTGCAAGCGCCCGTCTTACGCGCCGCGCCGCCGCGTTTTCCGTGCTGGCGGCCGCCGTCGTCGCTGCGGCCGACTTGGCCGACCTCGCCGCCGACCTGCCGGCCGTCGGCTTCGCACCGAATCCCGAAACCCGCCCGATCACGGCGCCGATCCTGCCCGGCGCCCCGAAAACCGCCGTCGCGCAGTTGGAGGAAGGGAACCTTACATCGGCGATTGGCGGGGGATACGGCGTCGTCCGCAGCCAGGAGCCGCTGCTCGGTTACAAACTCAGCAATCCGACCGCGCGGCGCTGGCTGGGCGGCGCCGACTACCGCGGCGAAGCGTGGTCGGACGACGGCCCGGTCGAAACCGTCGAATGGACGCCGAACCGCATCATCTTAGAGACCGCCCCGGGCGCGTTGGTGTTCGTCAATCAAAACCCCGGCGACTGGTGGACGGCGAACGGTGCCCGGCCGTTCGAGCACTTCCGCTGCGTGGAATGGAACGAACCGTTCACCGCCCGCGCCGACGCCGCCGGCCGGCTGACACTGCAAATTTCGCCGAAAGGAACCACCGCCGGCGCGATCTTACACGTCGTCGGTTTGGCGATGTTGTTCGTGCTGTTGAAGCCCGCTCGGCGACCACGGCGAATCTGAAATCCAAGCAGGCCGCCGAACCGAACGTCCGTCAGAGCCCGAAGCGTCAGATCCCAGCGAAGTGCGGTCTCGCCCCAAGTCGGCATCGGCTTCCGCCACCCACTGGAGAATGGGTTCCAGGCGGATAATGGAATATACCAGCGAAGGTCCGAACGGGGCGACGTGCTGCGACGATTCCGGATTCTTCACAGTTCACCGTCCCGTCCGGACCTTCGCTGACGCTTCGGGCTCTGACAGAGGCGCAGCCCCCGTCGTCCGCCACCGGAACGGCGGCGGCTGACAAAGCACCTTGTCCTATCCGCCGAAACCGCCGGCGATGATTTCCAGCGTTTCGCCGACGCCGACGTAGCCGTTCCACCACCAGGTCCACCAGCCGGCCATCATCAGGGCGTGGCCGATCAGAATGAAGGCGTGGCTCCACATCTCCACGCGGTCTGAATTGGCGGTAAGATAGCGGTTCCAGTGCAACGCTTCGTCGATCCAACTGTAGGCGAAACTAAGAATCGTCAGGATCGCCGCCGGGATGATGCACGCCCCGGGATACTTGAAGGCGATGCACAACAGCACGCAACTGCCGACGCCCATGAACACGATGATATGGTGGACGAGTTCCTCGCCCTTCTTCAGAACGGCCTTGTAGATGGTGCGGTGGC
>JBOFFD010000421.1:0-2211 GCA_051648425.1 Planctomycetia bacterium | reverse complement strand
CTTCCATCAGCGTCGTCGCGTCAAGATGCCCTTGATGCAGTCGCGCGGCGATCGACTCCTCGTTCAGCGCCGCCGCTTCGGTCAGCGCCGCCGCCAAATGAAGGCTCGCCAAGACGGTGTCGAAGGCGTTGAACAACGGTTCCTTGTCTTCCTGAAGGTCGCGGTTGTAGGCGAGCGGCAGCCCCTTCACCAACACCAGCAGCGTTTGCAGCGAACCAACCACGCGGGCGGTCTTACCTCGGATCAGTTCCAAGACGTCCGGGTTCTTCTTCTGCGGCATGATGCTCGACCCGGTGCAGAACGCATCGGGCAGTTTCAAAAAATTGAACTCCGTCGTCGACCAAAGAATCCATTCCTCGGCCCAGCCGGAAAGATGCTCGGCGATCATCGTCAGCGCGAAGACCGATTCCAACGCGAAGTCGCGGTCGCTGGTAGCGTCGAGGCTGTTGGCGGCGATCTCGGCGAAGCCCAGTTGCTCGGCGACGTGATTACGGTCGATCGGCAGCGTGGTGCCCGCCAGCGCCGCCGACCCGAGCGGCAGCACGTTGACGCGCTTGCGGGCGTCAGCCACGCGCCCGCGGTCGCGTTCCAGTTTCTCGACGTACGCCAAAAAGTAGTGGGCCGCCAGCACCGGCTGCGCGCGTTGAAGGTGCGTGTACGCCGGAATGACGACCGCGCGATAGCGCTCGGCTTGAAACAGCAGCGCCTTTTGGAAGGCGACCAACCGCCGGTCGATTTCGTCGAGGTGTCGCCGCACCCACAGCCGCAGGTCGGTGGCGATTTGGTCGTTGCGGCTGCGCGCCGTGTGCAGCTTTCGGCCGACGTCGCCCAACTTGTCGATGAGGGCGCTTTCAATGTGAAGGTGCACGTCCTCCAAGTCGATGCGGAACTCGAACTCGTCGGCGGCGATGCGGCGCGCGATGTCGGCCAGTTCGGCGGCGATCGCCTCGGCTTCGGCCGTCGTCAAGAGGCCGACCGCGGCCAACATGCGAGCGTGAGCGGTGCTGGCTTGAACGTCGTCTTCGTACAGGCGGCGGTCGAAGCTGATTGATTCGGTGAACTCTTCGACCCGCCGATCGGTGCCGCCCGGCAGCCGACCTTTCCAAGCCTTACCCATTTCCGTCGCTTTCCGTCAGGACTAGATCATCGGCCGCGCCGGTTCGCCAGCCGCGGCGGCCATTGTACGGACGACGGCCCCCGCTTCGACGCCCTCCGCCGCCGTCGCGCCGGCCGGTGCGTCGCCGCCGGTCTGCTCCGTTCGGTCGCACGCTTCGCTCCAACCCTGGCTCCATTGCTCCCATCGCGGCTTGCGGTGTTCAAGAAACATCCGCTGCGCGTCCAGAAACGGGGCGTCGGGCCTGGGATCGCCGTCGGCGTCGATTGCCGCCGACCGTTCGACGTCCGTGCGCAGCGGATAGATCAGCGGCGGTTCGTCGTCCTTCGTCCAAGCGGCCAACGTGGCCGACCGGATTTCGTACCGCACCGTCGACGCCGGCAGCGCCGCTTCCAGGTCGGTCCGCACGAAATCGACCCCCGCCAGCACGAAGAAGCCGACGGCGGCGCGATCGAACACCGCTCGCGCATCGGCCGGTATTCGGTCCAGCCAGCCGGCGTCCAGTAAATCCGCCAGCAGCCAGCCGGCCCGATCCTCAAGCGAAAAACAAACGATCGACTCCGGGTGGGCGGCGTCGGCGAAGTCGATGCGGAGGCAGTTGCACGCGAGCCGCACCTCCTTGACGACAATGGTCCGCCCCTTCCACGCCGGGCTTTCGCGCAACAACCCCAAGAATTCCCGATCGACGAACCGCTGCACGTCGTCGGCGATTTCCTCCAAGTGATGCCGATGCGTTCGCGCCGCCCGCCAGACGCCCGTCTCGTACGCCGCCAGCTCGGCCGACCGAAGTTTCGCGCAAAGGCTCGGTACGATCCCGGAATGAAAACCGGGGTGCAACAACTGCAGAATCGATTCGCCGTGGGCCCCCACCGACGCTGTCTCCAGCCGCGGCGCCCGGTTCGAGCGGAAAAGATTCCAGTACTCCTTGATCTCCCAAACGAGAAAGGCGATCGCGCCCGGTATGGCGAAAAAGACCGTGTTCCAAGCGACGGCGCCCGCCGCGATCACACCCAGCGTCGGTTCCAACGACGCTCGAATCGCGTGCGTGATCAAGGTCGTGAACGGCAGCATCGCCTTGAACGCTATGAACGCGATGG
>JBOFFD010000420.1:0-2001 GCA_051648425.1 Planctomycetia bacterium | reverse complement strand
CCCCCGCGGCGGGCTATGATTCGGCGATGACGGGGGTGGTCAGCACGCCGATGCCTTCGATGCCGGCTTCGAGTAGGTCGCCGGGTTTCAGATACGTGCCGGTCGCGTGGCCGACGCCTTCCGGGGTGCCGGTGGAAATGACGTCGCCCGGTTCCAACGTGCAGATCGACGACACGAACGCCACGATCGCCGCCACGGGGAAGATCATCGAACCGGTGGTCGCCTTCTGGCGGGTCTCGCCGTTGAGCTTCAATTCCAACGAGAACGCCTGCGGGTCGGCGACGGCGTCGGCCGTGAGGAGGCACGGCCCGCACGGGCAAAAACCGTCGAACCATTTGCCGTGCAGCCAATCGAAGAACTTGTCTTGGTCGCGCTCCCGCCGGCCGGGGTTCGGACGGAACCGGCGGTTCGAGACGTCGTTGACGATCGTGTAGCCGGCGACGTGCGACAGGGCGTCGGCTTCACGGACGTGCTTGGCCTTGCGGCCGATCACCACCGCCAGTTCCAGTTCCCAGTCGATGAAATCGGGCGAGTTCTTCGGAAGGGCGAACGGCTTGCCGGGGTCGGTGAGGGTCGTCGACGGCTTCATGAAGACGTAGGGGAACGTCTCGTCCCGCTCGGCGGCGGTGCGACCGACTTCCTGGACGTGCTTGGCATAGTTGCCGGCTAAGAGGAACAACTTGTTCGGCCGGGGGAAGGGCGCCAGCAATTCGACGGCGGCGGTGGGAAGTAAGACGTCTTGCAACTGCTGGCCGCCGCCCCGCGCCACCCAGACGGCCAGTTTCTTGACTTCCGCGAGAGCGCGGCCGTCGGGCGGCAGGAAGTTGAAGAGGTCGTCGGACGCGAGGATTCGCAGTTTTTCGTGGTAGGCGGCGGTGTAGGCGGCCGCCCCCGTCGCCAGCGGCACGATCCGTTCTTCGCCGAACAGACCGATTTGGACGGCGCCGGGCGGAGCGTCTTTCAAACGAAAACGGCACAGGCGCATAAAGCCTCTCCCACGAACCGGCGGCGAAGCACGGAAGAGGTCGGTTTAGGTCAACGGTGGTCGATTTCCAGACCGACGATCCATTGCCGCAGCGGCGCGTCGATGGCGACGACGCCGGCGGCCCGCGACAGCCGGACGTCGGGGCCGGCGCCGGGCAGCGCTAGCAGCTGCGACGGTTTGCCGTCGGCCGCGTTCCAAACCGCCAGCACGCCGTCGACCGCGCCCGTCCGCTCCGACGCCCGCGTTCCCAGGGCGACGAGCATCCGTCCAACGGCGACCAGTTGCGGCGGCGCCGATACCGCACCACCGGCAGCCGTCGGCCACGGCGTGGTCCAGGCGACGGCCCCGTCGTCGAGCCGTCGGCCTTCCAATGCGCCGTCCAACGCCCGCAGGAATCGGCCGTCGTGCAGGACGGCGGAGCCGTGCCGCCAGTGCTGCGGCCGAGAATGCAGCCCGACGTCCCAGGTCGCGGCGCCGGTCGTCGGGTCGAGGCGAACGAGGCGGTAGCCGTCGACCACGACCAGCAGCGTCGCGCCGTCGGCGTAGACGTGCGGCGATTCCAAGGCCGGCTGGCCGGCGGCGTACTTCCAAAGGACGCGACCGTCGGTCGGGTCGAGGCCGACGACGGCCGATCGGTCGGCGACCGAGGCGACGACGCCGCCCGTCGCGTGGACCATCGGGCCGGCCGCGCCGTCGGCGGACTTCGTCTCGAACCGCAGGCGGCCGTCGGCGGCGTCGAAGCCGAGCAGCGCGCCGTCGCCGGTGACGCAGATCGTGGAACCAACCAAGGTGGGCGGGCCGTCGAGTTGCAGGCGGAGAGTGGCGTTCCAGAGGAGGCCGCCGTCGTCGGCGTCGAGGGCGAAGAGGCGTCGCTCGGCGGCCGCCACGACGGCGTCGCCGACGGAGAGAAGGGCGACGGGGCCGACGTCGGTCGCGCCGGCGAGACCGGCGGCCGAGCCGTTCGCTTTGCCGACGGCTTCTTCGACCACGTCGATGCCGAGGGCGGCGGCGGCGTC
>JBOFFD010000419.1:0-3820 GCA_051648425.1 Planctomycetia bacterium | reverse complement strand
CGCTGGTGCTGTACAGGGTCGGTTCGCCGCCCAAATTGGCGGCGATGGTCACTTCGGAATAGGGGACGGCCGGCACGCTGGAAGAGGGCGGCACGGCGAGACCGTTCGGCGGCGTCGACTTCCGTTCCTCGTTGATGTGGCGCAGCAGCGCGGGGGTCAACATCGGCATTTCTTCGCGCGGCGGCGCGGCGATCGGCTGCTGGGTCCACGGAGAGAGGGCGGCGGCGATGGCGGCGGGCGTCTGGTAGCGGTCGGCGGGCGACTTCGCCATCATCTTTTGCAGCACGGCCGCCAAACCTTCGGGCACGTCGGGCCGAAGGGTGCGGATCGGCGTCGGTTCCTTGGTCTGATGCGCTAGGAACTTCTGCGGCAGACCGAGGTCGGCGAACGGCGCCTTGCCGCTGAGCATGAAGTAGAAGGTCGCTCCCAAGCTGTAGACGTCGGTGCGGATGTCCACGTCGGAGGTGTTGATCTGTTCGGGCGAAACGTAGTCGGCGGTGCCCAGGATGCTGGAACCGTCATGTTGCTGGGTGAGCTTGTCGTTGGCGTCGTCGAAGAGCCGGGCCAAGCCCATGTCGAGGATTTTGACGACCCCTTGCCGGCTGAGCAGGATGTTGGCGGGCTTGATGTCGCGGTGGACCCAGCCGCCCTCGAAGGCGTGCTGCAGGCCCATCGCCGCCTGGGCGATGTAATGGGCGGCGCGGGCGTGGGCCATCTGGCCGCGCTGTTCGACGATTTCCTGCAGACTGCGGCCGTCGACGAACTCCATGACGAGGCAGAAGTAGTCGCCGTTCTTGTCGAGGTCGAAGGCGCGGACGATGTTGGGATGGTCGAGCGACGCCACCGCCCTGGCTTCGCGGAGGAAGCGGTCGACGGCCTTCTGCGATCCGACGAGATTGCGGGTGAGCACCTTCAAGGCGACCAGCCGCCGCATGAAGACGTGTTCGCACAGATAGACGGCGCCCATGCCGCCGGTGGCGAGCAGCTCCATCAGCCTGTACTTCGAGTTCAGAACGAAGCCGCGATACCGCCCCTGAAGCAACTGCTTGGCTTGATAGGTGGTCAGCAGACCTTCCTTGACGAACAAGACGGCGAGCGGTTTGGGCTGATCCGGCCACTTGTCGGTGACGCGGAGGCGACCGACGAAGGCGTCGAGTTCGTCGTTGGAGATCAATTCGCTCTTGCGGACAAGATCCAACAGTAGTTCGCTGCGGTTCGCGGTGGCGTTCATGCCATTCGTCCTCGTCAAGTCGCTCGGGGGGACGCCTCGTCCGTGCGGAGTGAGCCCGCGAGCAGGTTTTGGTTCCTTTGAAGATATCGCGGCGGCGACGTTCCGCAGAAGCCGGTACCACGCAAGTGGTCGATTTCGCGCGAAAAAATCAGCCGAACCGTTCAAGTTTGACGGTGGTTCCGACGAAACAGGCCGTCGAACCGACCAGTTTCGGCGAGCCGGCAGGCGTCAACCGATCTTAGTTCCGCTGAGGCCGCCACCGTTGCCGCCGCCGTGATAGGCCATCGAACCCAGCTCGGGGATGTCGAGGCCGCCGGGTTCGTACTCCGGCTTCACACGCAGCGGCGTGATCTTGTCGCTGATCTTAAACCAAATGTAGGCCATGAAACCGCCGAACGACAAAACGACGACGACATTGATGATTTGGGCGAGGAGTTGGCCGAGGTCGCCGTAGAGCAGTCCGCGAACGCCGTCGCTGCCGAACTCGGTGACGTAGGCCGGCCGCACGACGCCGTTCCAACCGGCGCCGTACTTGCCGTTGGCGAAGAGGCCGAGGGCCAACAAACCCCAGCAGCCGTTGACGCCGTGGACCGAAATGGCGCCGACCGGGTCGTCGACGCCGCTGTCTTCGACGAACAAGACGCAGACGACGACGAGGCTGCCGGCGACGAGGCCGATGAGGACGGCGGCCCACGAATCGATGAAGGCGCACGGGGCCGTGACGGAGACGAGGCCGGCCAACATGCCGTTGCACAACATCGACGGGTCGTGCTTCATCCCCTTGATTTCGAGCATGAGCACGGCGCCGGCCGTCCCCGCGACGCCCGCCAGCATCGTGTTCACCACCACGGCGGCGATGCGCAGGTCGGTGCCGGCGAGCGTCGACCCCGGATTGAAGCCGAACCAACCGAACGCCAGGATGAACGTCCCGAAAACGACCATCGGGATGTTGTGGCCGGGAAGGGCGAGGGGTCGACCGTCAAGGTATTTGCCTTGCCGCGGCCCCAAAAGCACGGCCCCCACCAGCCCGATGACGCCGCCCATCGCATGGACGACCCCGGAGCCGGCGAAGTCGACCGCGCCGTGACCCAGCCCCCAGTTTTTCCCCATCGCGGCCAGCCAGCCGCCGCCCCACACCCAGTTGGCGAACATGCAGTACGGCAGCGCGACCCAGAGCGAGTAGAGGCAGAAGTTCTTCCAGGCCCAGCGCTCGGCCATCGCCCCGGTGGGGATGGTGGCGGTGGTGTCCATGAAGACCATCATAAAGAAGAAGAGTGCCATGACCGAAACGTCGTCGACGCCGACCAGAAAGAAGCCTTTGGTGCCGATAAGGCCGTATTCGTAGGCGCCGGTGAGTCCGCCGGCGGCGTCTAGGATGGGGTTGAGGCCGATGCCGGAATTGAGGAGCGACAGGCCCGGCCCCAGCGACGGATACCAGCCGGGCGCGGCCGGCCCGTTGTACCAGTTCCCCCAGCCGATGGCGAAACCGTACGCCCAGAACGTCAAGCAGCCGGCGGGGTAGACCAGAAAGTTCATGCCCGCCACATGGGCGGCGTTCTTCGCCCGGCACAGCCCGATTTCCACCATGGCGAAGCCGGCCTGCATGAACATCACCAGGAAGCCGCAGATCAACACCCAAACGAAGTTGATCGAAAGCTGGTTGTGGAGAATACGGCCGTAGAGGTCGGGGGTGGAGAGGTTGGCGGGCACGTCGCCGGCGCCGTCGGGGGCCGGCGTCGACCAAACGCCGGCTGCCCCGCCGGTAGGGTCTGGCCATTTCTTTTGTTGGGGGTCGGCCGCGCCGGTGAAGTAGTCCGGCATGAGCGGGGCGGCGGCGGGAGGATCCTCCTGACCGAACGCCGCGGCGCACGCGACGGTGGCCGACAAAACCACCAACGTAACAGAGCGCGTCACGTAGGACGACTGTTTCGTCGGACCGTCGAGACTCTGCCGAATCGTACTGTTTTGAAGGCGCATCGGGGCATCTCTGGAGTTGGCTGCGACACCGAACCTCTGCGGGGACGACTAAGCCAAACAGTAATGCAAAAACCGGACCGCCGCCATCTCAACAACTATTGTAAAAAAGTTTGCACGTTCCTCCCGTTTTTTGCTTCGCGATGATTTGCAAAGCAATCGGCGGAAAAAGACTGGCGGATCGCGAGGCGGCGGAAGGGCCGAACCAACCCTTGACACCAAGTTGCGACCAAAGAAATCCGCACGAATCGTCGAAATTTTCAGCACGGCTTTAAAAATAGGCAGCGACAGCTCTAAAAACAAGCAGCCGTGAAAAGGACGGTTCAAGAGGCGGCGGCAGGCCGCTCCAACGCGGTGCCGCCGAGCCGAAGCCGTAATTCAGACAATACGACGAACGCCAGTGTCAAGACCAGGACTACCGTCGCCCCTGTCTGCAAATCGAAGGCGTCGGACAGCAGCAGCCCGACCTCGGCGCCGACGAGGGCGATGCTCGTCCCCCACCAGAAGCAGGAACCGGCCGATCGCGCCACGCTGCGGGCCGCCGCCGCCGGCACCACCAGCAGCGCGGTCACCAACAGCACGCCGACCGCTTGAATGCTGAACATCACCACCAGC
>JBOFFD010000418.1:0-2163 GCA_051648425.1 Planctomycetia bacterium | reverse complement strand
GGGGTTCATTGCGGCGTGAAGGCCGACCCCGCCCGCCGCGACGTGTCGCTGGCGACTTCGGACGGGCCGGCGGCCGCGGCGGCGGTCTTCACCACCAATCGCGTCGCCGCCGCCCCGGTGCAGGTCAGCCGGGGCCGGGTGCCGGGCGACGCCGTCCGCGGCGTGGTGTTGTCCAGCGGCAACGCCAACGCCTGCACCGGCGACCAGGGCCGGCGCGACGCCGAGGCGATGACCGCCCGACTGGCCGATCGGCTGGGCTGCGCGCCGGCGCAGGTGCTGGTTTGTTCGACGGGGGTCATCGGTCGGCCGTTGCCGATCGAAAAAATCCTGACCGGGATCGACGACGCCGCCGCGACGCTGGGGGCCGGGGCCGAGGACTTCGAGCGCGCCACCCTCGGCGTCATGACGACCGACACCCGGCCGAAGTCGGCGGGCAGAACCGTCGTGCTGCCGGAGGGGACGGTGCGGGTCGTCGGCTTTTGCAAGGGGGCGGCGATGATCGGCCCGAACATGGCGACGATGTTGGCCGTCGTCATGACCGACGCCGCCGTTCCCGCCGCCCGGCTCGACGCGATGCTGCGCGCCGCCGTCGACCGCAGCTTTCACTGCGTCAGCGTCGAAGGGCACACGTCTACCAACGACACCGTCATTCTGCTGGCGAACGGCGCGGCGGGAACCGGCCCGTTGGCCGACGACGCGCCGGTGGCGGCGGCCGTGGCCGAGGTCTGCATGGAGTTGGCCCAGGCGATCGCTCGGGACGGCGAAGGCTTGACGCACTTCATCACCATCGACGTGGCCGGCGCCCCCAGCGACGCCGACGCCCGGCGGATCGCCAAGGCGATCGCCGACAGCCCGCTGGTGAAGACGGCGATCTGCGGCGCCGACCCGAACTGGGGTCGGATCGTCAGCGCCGCCGGCTACGCGGGAGTGCCGTTCGCCGAAGAAGACCTGTCGCTGGTGGTGAACGGACTGAAGTTGTACGACCGCGGCGCCCCGACGCCGTTCGACAAAGCGGCGGCGTCGGCCTCGCTGCGCGATTCCTTCGACACCCACATCGAACTTCAGTTCACCCTCGGCGCCGGCGCCTGCCGCTTCTGGACCTGCGACCTGACGCACGAATACGTGTCGATCAACGCCGACTACACGACCTAGAATAAGGTCGACGGAACGACGGGAACGTCTTAGGGGGGTCGCCGTGAAGCAAACGATGGTGTGGTTGTCGTTCGACCTCGGAATTCGCGGCGACTACCAGGGCATGTACGAATTCCTGGACGAACGCGGCGCGAAGGAATGCGGCGACGGCGTCGGCGTGTTTCCCTTCCACCACGAAGGCGAATTGGACGCGGAATTGGCGGACGCTTTGCGGAAAGCCGTCAAAATCAACCGACGGTCGAGGATCTACATCATGACGACGGCCGACGACGGCAAGGCCAAGGGACGGTTTCTCTTCGGCGGACGAAAACCGTCGCCCTGGACCGGCTACCACGCGGTCCAGTCCACCGAACAAGAAGTCGATGAGTAAGTTCATTCTCGTTGACACCAGTTACTGGATCGCTCTCTTTGATCCGAAGGACGCCAACCGTCGGCGCGTCGTCGACCCGCACGAGATCGTCGCTCGGCCGACGCTGATCGTTCCGTGGCCGACGGTCTACGAAACGCTGCGGACGCGGTTCGTCCGCCGCCCGGCCTGGGTTGCCGGGTTCGACCAACGACTGAAACGACCCAACGTCCGCTTCGTCGACGACCGTCTCTATCACGACCGGGCGTATGCGCTCACCGTTGAGTTTTCCAAGGAAAGACGGCCGATCAGCATGGTGGATGTAATCTGTCGTCTGATCCTCGAAGACCCGGCGCGTCGCATCGACTATGTTCTGACGACGAACGCCGCCGACTTCGTCGATGTGTGTAAGAACCGCGGCGTCGAAATCATTTCCCCTTGAAGCGATCGGCGAACGCCGCGCATTGGATGTACCATGACCACCGACTCGTCGAAAGAGCGACCGATCGTCTTAGCCTTCACCGGGGCGAGCGGGGCGGCGTACGGGCGGCGGCTGTTGGAGCTGCTGCTGCGGGCCGGGCGCGAGGTGCATTTGACGTTCAGTCCGTCGGCGTGTCAGGTTTTCCATGAGGAACTCGGTCTGACGATCGACCCGCGGCGGTTCG
>JBOFFD010000417.1:0-3301 GCA_051648425.1 Planctomycetia bacterium | reverse complement strand
CCGCTGCCCGACGAATCGTTCGACCTCGTCGTCAGCCGAATGGTCTGCGAGCATATCGCCGACCCCGCCGCGTTCCACGGCAACGTCTTGAAGCTGCTGGCGCCGGGCGGGACGGCGGTCCACTTCTTCGCCACGTTGTATTCGCCGCCGCTGGTGGTCAACTGGCTGGCGCCCGATTGGCTGACGCGCCCAGTGTTGCATTGGCTGCAACCGCACCGCCGGGACGACGGCGTCAACGGCAAGTTCCCCGCCTACTACCGCTGGTGCGTCGGGCCGCTAGGCTTCCAGCTCCGCCGGTTCGAGCGGTTGGGCTACGTCGTCGACGACTACACCGGCTACTTCGGCCACAGCGGCTCGGCCACCCTCGGCCCCGGCTACTACGACGTCGTGCCGCCGTTGCGGGCGTTGCACGAGTCGTTCACGGCATTTCTGCTGAGGCATCCGCACCCGCTGCTGACGACCTACGCCGTCGTCGTCCTGCGAAAGCCGTCGGAGGCCGGTGAGGAGACGTCCCCCCAAGCGACCCCCGCCCGAAGAGCGACGCCCGTCGTCTGCGGCTCCGCCGTCTGAAACTGGTCCCGCGTCTCAGATCAGTTCCGGCAGCGGCTTCCAGTCGTCGACGAGGTATTGCGGTCGGCCGGCGAGGTCGTTCAGGGTGACGGTCCGCGGGTCAAGCCCGAAGTGCCGATACAGCGTGGCGAAGACTTCGCCGAAGTGAACCGGTCGTTGGACGATTTCGCCCCCCAGCCGATCGGTGGCGCCGATGACCTGGCCGGTGCGCATTCCGCCGCCCGCCAAAAGGCCGAAACCAACCTGCGGCCAGTGATCGCGGCCGGCGTCCTTGTTGATCCGCGGCGTTCGACCGAACTCGCCCCACGCCACCACCGCCACGTCGTCGGCCAAACCGCGTTCGTGCAGGTCTTCGATCAGCGCCGACAGACCTTGGTCGAACAATGGCAGATGCGTGTTCTTCGTTTCGTTGAAGTTGTCGCTGTGGAAGTCCCACCGGCCGAAGTTGAGCGTGACCACGCGGGCGCCGGCTTCGACCAGCCGGCGGGCCATAAGGAACTGTTCGAGGTTGCGCGGGGCGCCGTCGCCGTAGCGGTCGACGTTCCCCTTGCCGTAACGATCACGGACGCGCGGATTCTCTTTCGACAGGTCGAGGGCGTCAACCAACTTGCTGGAAGTCAGAATGTTCATCGCCTGGGCGCTCATGGCGTCGAGGCCGGCGAACGCGCCCTCGGCGGAGCGGCGGCGTAGGCCGTCGAAGGCACCATGCAGTCGGCGGCGGGCGGCGAAGTCGTCGGCGTTGATGCCCTGCAGGACCATGTCGGACATGGCCGGGCCGGACGGACGAAAGGCGGCGTGCGCTTGGCCCAAGAAGCCGGGGTGGCCGGGCGAACCGTAGGGCGGGTGGCCGGCGTCCGGCGCAAGGCCGACGAACGGCGGCATCGACAGGTCGGTCGGCCCCAGCAGTTTGGAGGCCGTCGAACCGATCGACGGCCAGCCGCCCGGCGGCGGGTTGGGAACGGGCCGCCCGGTGTAGCAGATGTGCGAGTCGTGGGCGCCGTCGGGCGACCCGTACATCGAACGGATGACCGCCAGCTTGTCGGCGATCCGCGCCAGTCGAGGCATATGCTCGCACATCGCCAAGCCGGAAACGCGGGTCGGGATCGGCTGAAACTCGCCGCGGACGTCGGCCGGCGCGTCGGGTTTCATGTCGACGGTGTCGTGATGCGACGGCGCCCCCACCATATAAATCATGATGACGGCCTTGTGCGACCGACCGACGCCCGACCGCTCTTCCGCCCGCAGCAGTCCGGGCAGGCTGAGTCCGCCCATCCCAAGCATGCCGACTTTGAGAGCGTCGCGGCGGGTCGCGCCGTCGCACAACCGATACGTACGACCGGGGATGGTCAGCATGGCGGGGCCTCCGAGGGAGGTTGCGGGGGGTCGGTAGGATGGACAGCGAGCCTGTAGTTTAATCATACTCGACGCCACCGAACATGCAAGGCGCAAGGCGTCCCCGCCGGGGTTCAATCGTCCACCGAAGCGCCTTTCGCCAACAAGCCGGGCCGGTCCTGCAAGAGCAGTGTCGCCATCGATTCGTTCTCGGCGGCGACCCGTCGCGCGCCATCGAGTCGTGTGCCGAGCGATTCCGGGCCGTGCATGTCGAGCGCCAAGCTCCAGCAGAGGCCGGCGCGAAACAGTTTCCACGCCCACAGCTCGGCGTTCGGCCCCTCGCCGCCGGTGAAACTGTTGCAGTTTACTTGTAGTTTGACGCCGATTTCCTGCAGCCGGTCGACGGTGCGCGCCAGTTCGTCTTCGGAGAAATCCATCCGTTCCGGGTGTGCCAAGATCGGTTCGTAGCCGCGCAGCTTCAGGTAGTCGAACACTTCGTCTGCGAAGTCGGGCCATGTCCAGCCCCAGAAGTCGAGCAGCACGGCGCGGCTGTCGCCGAGGGTGGGTACGCCGACGGCGTCGAACCACTCGATGGTGTCCGGGGCCAGCCGCACTTCGCCGCCGGGCCAAAGCGTGTACGGCAAACCGTTTTGGTCGATCTGTTCCTGCAGCCGGACGACGTAGCCCTTGATGAGGGCGGGCGTATTGTTGGGAAACTGCCGATGGACGACGTGCGGGGTGCAGATGGTGCCGACGAACCCGGCGTCGATCAATCGCCGGACGCAGGCCAGCGAGTCGGCCGCGTCGTGGCAGCCGTCGTCGATTCCCGGCAGCACGTGGCTGTGCATGTCGACCCGGCCGGCCGGCGTCGGCGGGTGCTCGTCGAGGCGGTCGTCGGGCGTCATCGGCGTCGTCCTTCCTCCATGAACCAAAAGACTCGATGAAGTCGTTTATAGGTTCAACTTTACTTTGAAACAGATTTGGGGGAATCGTCCGGGACCAGCGGCGCGGAGTCGGACGGCGGCGGCGACGCTACCCTTACCGTGTTTTCCTTGAAGGCCCCTCGAAAGCGTCGGACCCCGTCGGACCGGGTGAGTGCCAAATCTTTGGCAGTGGGGGTGTCGTGGTTTACGGGGAGATTCGAGAACCGGGAGAGGCCCCGGGGGTCCGGGAGGTGGGAGTTCGTCGGCGGGGCGGCGGTCATGGGGGACGAGAAGTCGCTGGCGTTCGAGGAAAAGCCCCTGCGGGACGCGTTCGCCGAGCTGCTCTTGGAGATGCGCCGGATCGGCGAAACCGCTCCCGACGGGACGGTGCTGACCGCGATCGAGGGCCGGGCCTAGAACAAGGGTCGCAAGCTGTTGCGGCGGACGCTCGGCTGGGAATCCCGGGCCGATCGACC
>JBOFFD010000416.1:0-6841 GCA_051648425.1 Planctomycetia bacterium | reverse complement strand
GTCGCCAAACGTGCCCCCCCCCTTCCCTTGCCGCGCGATTGCCTCGACGGTGCGGCGCGGCGTACAATGCACTTGCTCACTTATTGCTTTTCAGCGTCGAACTCCCGCGATCCGCCACGCTATACTTCGACCGACGCCTGCTTTTTTCCAACCGACGAGGACTCGGCCTATGAAGCGACCCCTCTTCTCGACGATGCTCGGCGTCTTCGGAGCCGTCGCCGCCGCCGGGGCGCTGCGGGCGGCCGCTCCGGTCGATCCGGCGGGAGCCGAGTTTTTCGAGAGCAAGGTGCGGCCGATCTTGGCCGAGCATTGCACCAGTTGCCACGGCGCGACCAAGCAGATGTCGGGCCTACGGCTCGACAGCCTGGCGGCAATGGTCAAAGGGGGCGACGCCGGCCCGGCGATCGTTCCCCGCAACGCGGGCGACAGCCTGCTGGTGCAGTACACCCGGCACGACGGACCGGTGCAAATGCCGCCGACGGCCAAGCTGCCGATGGACAAGGTCGCCACGCTGGAAGCCTGGGTGTCGATGGGGGCGCCGTGGCCGGAAACGACCACGTTCGGATCGACCAAGACCGGCGCCCCCACCGCCGCCGAGGCCAAAAGGAACCACTGGGCGTTCCAACCGGTGGCGGCGACGCCGGTCCCCAAACCGAAGAACGCCGGCTGGGTGCGCACGAACGTCGACGCCTTCATCCTTGAGAAGCTCGAAGCCGTCGGCCTCGCGCCGTCGCCAGAGGCCGACCGTTTCACCCTGCTGCGTCGCTTGTCGTTCGACCTAACCGGCCTGCCCCCCACGCCCGAGGAAGCGACGGCGTTCCTTACGGACGCCTCTCCGACGGCGTACGAAACGGTGGTCGAACGGCTGCTGGCGTCGCCCGCCTACGGCGAAAGGTGGGGCCGCCATTGGCTCGACGTCGCGCGCTACGGCGACTCGAAAGGCTACGTCTTCACGCAGGAACGACGGTATCCCTACAGCTACACCTATCGCGACTATGTCGTCGACGCCGTCAACCGCGACCTGCCGTACGACCGGTTCGTCATGGAGCAAATCGCGGCCGATCAACTGCCGTCACGCGCGTCGCCGTCGGCCGCGCCGGCTGGCGGCGACGACGACGGTTCGTTGGCCGCCCTCGGCTTCCTCACCGTCGGTCGGCGGTTCCTCAACGACCAAAACGAAATCCTCGACGACCGAATCGACGTCGTCACCCGCGGCCTGCTGGGCCTGACGGTCACCTGCGCCCGCTGCCACGACCACAAATACGACCCGATCCCTGCCGCCGACTACTACTCGCTGTACGGCGTCTTCGCCGGCTGCCACGAACCGGACGACCTGCCGGAGTTGAAGAACGGGAAACCATCGGCGGAAACGACGCGGTTTCAGGCCGAACAGGCCAAGCTGCAAGGCGACGTCGTTGCCTTCGTGAAGGATAAGACCGAAGAATTAAAACAGTCACTGCGTGAACAGTTTCCGAAACTGCTGGAACTGACGGCTGCGGTCGAGTTCAACGCCGGCCACGGCAAGTTCGACGACGAACTGAAAAGCCGCAACCTGCCGTACCCGCAACTCGCCCGTTGGGTGGTGCGTAAGATCAACGGCGACGCCGCGCTGACGGATCTCAAAACCGCTCTGAAGGATAAGAAGTCGGCGCCCGCCGACGCCGCCGACAAGCTAGTCGCGCTGCTCGACGCCGAAAACGACCCTGGCAGCGTTTTCGACCGCGCCATGGGCGAGGGCCTGACCGAACGCGAAGCGAAGCGCGACCGGCTCATCGCCACGCACCCCGGCGCGCCGCCGCGGGCGATGGTCGTCCGTGACAACGAGCACCCGTACGATCCAGTGGTCTTCCTGCGCGGCAATCCCGGCCGTCGCGGCGCCGCCGTCCCCCGTCGTTTCCTGGAAGTGCTCTCACCCGCCGACCGCCCACCGTTTCAGAAAGGAAGCGGCCGACTGGAACTCGCGCAATCGATCGCCGACCCGGCCAATCCACTCACCGCCCGCGTCTTCGTCAACCGCGTCTGGCTCGGTCACTTCGGCGCCGCCCTCGTCAACACCCCCAGCGACTTCGGCGTCCGCACCGAGAAGCCGCCGCACGTTGCCCTTTTGGACCATCTGGCCGCGGCGTTCGTCGCCGAGGGTTGGTCGCCGAAGAAGTTGCACCGCTCGATCGTGAACTCGGCGGCCTATCGGCAGGCGAGCGTGGAGCGGTCCGAGGCCGCCGGCGTCGATCCCGACAACCGCCTTTTCTGGAAACAGAACCGCCGCCGGCTCGACTTCGAGTCGCAGCGCGACGCCCTCTTAGCCGTAGCGGGCAATCTCGACCGCACCGTCGGCGGCCGGCCGGTCGTCATCAGCCAGGCGCCGTACCCCACTCGCCGCACCCTGTATGGGTACATCGACCGGCTGAACCTCGACCCGCTCTTCCGCACGTTCGACTTCCCCAACCCCGACGCCTCGGCGTCGCAGCGGACGACCACCACCGTCCCGCAGCAGGCGCTCTTCCTCATGAACCACCCGTTCGTGGTCGAGCAGGCGCGGAAAGCGGCCGACGCCGCCCGTGAAGCCGTCGGCGGCGATCCCGCGAAGTACGTTGACGCGATCTATGGGCGGATCTTGGCGCGCCCACCGGACGCCGACGAACGGCGTCTGGCCGACGCCTTCCTGACCGCCGGCTCGGAAGCCAAGAGTTTGCCGCGTCCGGCGCAGCTCGCGCAAGTGTTGATGCTGTCGAACGACTTCAGCTTCGTCGACTGACCGAACTCCGCCGGTCGCACCTATCGAATTGCGGAATCGGCGGTGGTCGAACCGGTCGAATCGGCGCCGGCTGAACGGACGGAAGAACCGGCGCAGTCGGCCTGTTCCGGCGGACCGCGACCACCCGTCGCCGACCTTCGGTTCCACCGTCGGCGCGGCGTTCGGAGCATGAAGCGGACCTTTCGCCGCGTCCGAATTACAGGCTGTGGAAACGTGGATCGTCGTTCCGCTTCGGGGGGTCTCGAAGCGGCCGCCGACCGATCCGCGAGGCCTGGAGCGCGACACACCGATGGACTTCACGAAGCTGCCCCCCCGGCGCCGCCCGACCTTGTTGAACCGGTTCGGCGCCCCGGCGGGTCGTCGCCCGTCGCGCGGTCTCGGCCGGGCCACGCTGGCCGGGTTCGCCGCCGCCGCCCTTCTTGGACCGGCGTTCGCGCTGAACCCGGCCCACGCCGGCGCCCTGTCGGCGAACCGCAACACGCCCCGCGTGCAGGCCGTCCAGCGAGTTTTGCCGTCGGTCGTCAACATCCACAGCCAGAAGACCGTCACCACCGCCAGCACCAGCGCCACCCCGTACCCCAACATCGGCGGCCCCGCCAACCGCATGAACGGCATGGGCACCGGCGTCGTCATCGACGAACGGGGTTACATCGTCACCAACTACCACGTCATTGAAGACGTCACCTCCATTCGCGCCACCCTGCACGACGGCGCCACATATAGTGCCGTCGTCGTCGCCCGCGATCCGAAGATCGACGTCGCCCTCATTAAGATCGATCCGCTGAATCCGCTGAAAATCATGCCGATGGGCACCAGTCAAGATTTGCTCTTGGCCGAGACCGTGTTCGCCGTCGGCAACGCCTACGGCTACGAACACACGATTACCGAGGGGATCGTCAGCCAACTGCACCGCGACGTTCGGCTGTCCGAAGAGCAGATGTACCGCGACCTGATTCAGACCGACGCCAGCATCAACCCCGGCAACAGCGGCGGCCCGCTCATCAACGCCGACGGTGAAATGATCGGCCTCAACGTCGCCATCCGCGCCGGAGCGCAGGGCATCGGCTTCGCCATTCCGGTCGACGAAGTGCAGCGGGTCATCGCCGAGCTGATGAGCACGCAGCGTTTGAACAGCGTGTGGCACGGCATGGACGTGCTGGGCAACTCCGAGGGTGACGCGCCGTCGGAAGGCAAGGTCGTGGTGCGGCGCGTCGCCTCCGGCAGCCCGGCGGAACGGGCCGGCATTCTGTCGCAAGACGCCGTGCTGGCGATCGACGGCAAGCCGGTCGAATACGCCTACGACGTCGAACGATTGCTCTTGAGCAAGCAGCCGGGCGACGAGGCGTCGGTGCTAGTGTCGCGCGGCGGCCGGGAAGAGCTGCGACGGCTGAAGCTGCAAACGACGCCGGCTTCCGTGAACAGCCCCATTGAAGTGGTGTTCCGCCGGATGGGCGTGCGGCTCTCGGAGCAGGCGCCAAGCGCCGAGGTTCAGCAGCTCGCCGCCCAACTGCGCGGCGGCCTGCGGGTCGACGAAGTCTCGCCCGGCAGCTCGGCCGGCAAGGCCGGCCTCACTCCCGGCGACGTGCTCATCGGCCTGCACCAGTGGGAAACGCTGACGATCGAAAACGTGCTGTACGTGCTGAACCAGCAAAACCTGGAGCAGCTCGGACCGATGCGGTTCTACGTGGTGCGCGGCGGCCAAATCCACCGCGGCTTCCTCGAACTCACCCAATGATAAGTAGGGTGTACACGTAGGGCGGACCTCCCGGTCCGCCCGTGTTCCGCGTGAGACGGATCATCGCAAAGAAGTCCCGTCCCCACGAAGCCCTGACGCCAATCACCGGCCGTGCTTGGCCCGCAGTTCGGCCCCCACCGCTTCCGGCACGAACCCCCGCAAGTCCCCTCCGAGCGCCGCGATTTGCCGAATGAGGCTGCTGCTAAGGTGCGTGTATTCCTTTTGCGCCATCAGAAAGACCGATTCGATTTCCGGCGCCAAGCTGCTGTTCGTGAGCGACATCGAAAACTCGTACTCGATGTCCGACAACGCCCGGATGCCGCGCAGCAGCACCCGCGCGCCTTGGTCGCGGACGAACTGCACCGTCAGCCCGTGGTACGGTTCGACGACGACGTTGGGCACGTCGGCCAGCACGGCGCGAATGAGCGCGGCGCGGGCGTCCGAATCGAAGTACGACGACTTTTCCGGATTGACGCCGATGCCGACCACCACCTTCTCATACAGGGCGGCGGCCCGACGGATGATGTTTTCGTGCCCCAAGTGCAGCGGATCGAACGATCCGGTGTAGACGGCGATGCGGTTCGACAAGCTCATGACGGTCTCCCCCGGCCCTTTCCCGCGCCTCCGTCGTCAGTGTAATACGCGCGACGGTCGGCGGCGGCGGTCCGTTCGCCTTTTTGCGCGACGCTTCGCAAGATGGACCGGTGGAAGCCGTCTATTCCGACGGATTTCTTCAGACTCAGGCGGGGTGTAAGACTTTCGTGCGAATCGCAATCGTCGGACTGGCGGCGAGTTGGCACGTCCAGCAGTTTCTGCGGGCGGCGCGCGACCGCAGGCACGAGGCCGTCCAAACGCCGTTCGCCCGCCTGAACGCCTCGGTCGGCGGCGGGCCGGCGACGGTCCGGCTCGGCTTCGGACCGACGGCCGTCGCTCTCGATTCCTTCGACCGCGTTCTGCTGCGCGGCATTCCCGGCGGCTCCTTGGAGCAGGTCGTCTTCCGCATGGACGCCCTGCACCGCTTGCAGTCCGCCGGCGTGCCGGTGCTGAATCCGCCGACGGCCATCGAGGCTTGCGTCGACAAATACCTCGCCACAGCCCGGCTGCACGCGGCCGGCCTGCCGGTGCCGCGCACCGTCGCCTGCGAAGGAGTCGACGCCGCGTTGGAAGCATTCGCCGCACTGGGGGGCGACGTCGTCCTGAAACCGCTCTTCGGTTCCGAAGGACGCGGCATCCTACGGCTCGACACCCTCGCGTTGGCTGAGCGCGTATTGTCGTTGGTGGCGCCGCTGGGCGCCGTTCTGTACCTGCAAGAGTTCCTGCCGCACCGGCACGATTACCGCGGCCTGGTGCTGGGCGGCCGCGTGCTGGCCGCCATGCGCCGCAGCGCCCCCGACCACGACTTCCGGGCCAACGTCTCGGTCGGGGGCCGATTCGAGGCGTTCGAGCTGCCCGACGCCTGGCGCGACCTCGCCGTCCGAGCGGCCGCCGCAGTGGGGGCGCCGTTCGCCGGCGTCGACCTGCTGACCGGCCGCGATGGCGAACCGCTGGTCGTGGAAGTCAACTCGAACCCCGGCTTTCAGGCCCTGCAACAGACGACGGCCGTCTGCATTCCGACGGCCGTCGTCGACTATCTCGCCGCCGCCGAATTCATGCAATCGACCTCTCTTCCCCCGACCGCCGGATTGAGTTAACCTATTGGGCGTTGCGAATTCGCGCCGCGCCGCCGGCGGTTGCCTGCGGCCGGCCGGGCGTCTATGACAACGCACGTCGGCGGGCGTGAAACGCCGTCGAACGGCGACTTCAAGGATGGACGAGTACGATGGCGATTCCGGTTTCGCAGATGTGGACCGTGGCGAAGTACGTGATCGGGAACCGCCTGCGCGGCCGCGACCGTTTCCCCCTCGTCGTCATGCTCGAGCCCCTCTTCCGCTGCAACCTTGCCTGCGCCGGCTGCGGTAAGATTCAGTATCCCGCCCACGTCCTGAAACGGCATCTCACGCCGGAACAGTGTTGGAGCGCGGTCGAGGAAGCCGGCGCCCCGATGGCGGTCGTCGCCGGCGGCGAGCCGCTCTTACACCCGGAGATCGACCGTCTGCTGGCGGGCTTGGTCGAACGGAAGAAATACGTCTACTGCTGCACCAACGCGCTGCTGCTCGAAGAAAAGATCGACCTGTTCAAACCGTCGAAGTACCTGTCGTTCTCGATTCACATGGACGGCCCGAAGAAGGAACACGACTACGCCGTCTGCCGGATGGGCACGTACGACGTCGCCGCCGCCGCCGTGAAGAAGGCGGTGTCGCGCGGCTTCCGCGTCACCACCAACACCACGCTGTTCGAGGGCGCCGACCCGG
>JBOFFD010000415.1:0-2573 GCA_051648425.1 Planctomycetia bacterium | reverse complement strand
GACGACGGCACCGTCACGATCACCGGGGCCGACCAGGCCAGCGCCGAGGAATGCCGCAACCGCATCGAAGCGATGACGGAAGACGTGAAGGTCGGCCGGGTCTACAAGGGGAAGGTCAGCGCGGTCACCGACTTCGGCGCCTTCCTTGAGATCGTGCCGGGCCGCGACGGCCTGTGCCACATCAGCGAACTCGACGTCGGCTACGTCAACCGCGTCAGCGACGTCTGCGGCATCGGCGACGTCTTGGAGGTCCAGGTCATCGGCATCGACGACCACGACCGCGTGAAACTTTCGCGCAAAGTGCTCATGCAGAAGAAGTCGCCGTAACGTTTTCGGCAGGTCTTTCTTAGACGGGCGCGCGGGCGATGATTCGTTCCGAAGGAGTGGTCGACGACCCGGCGCCGGCTTCCTCCATCGCGGAGGAAGCCGCCCCGCGCGTCTACGCCCGCGACGAAGTCCAACGGCTGTTGGCCGAACAGGCGTCTGAAATCGCCAGTCTGGCCGGCGGCCTCGTCCACGAAATCAAGAACCCGCTCAGCACTCTTCATCTCAATCTGCAACTTTTGGGCGAAGATTTTCACGATCCGCAGTCGGTCGTCGAACGCCGCGCGAAGACGAAGATCGACATGCTCCAGCGGGAATGCCGTCGGCTGGAGGACTTGCTCAACGATTTTTTAAGATTCGTGCGGGTGCGCGATCTGAACCCGGCGCCGGTCGATCTGAATTCCATCGTCCGCGACCTGATCGACTTTCATTCGCCGCAGGCCGAGACCCGCGGCATCGTCACCCGCGAAAACCTGCGCGCCGACCTGCCGCTCGTCCGGGTCGACGTCGACCAGTTCAAACAGGCGCTCCTCAACCTGCTGCTCAACGCTCAGACGGCGATGCCGAACGGCGGCGAACTGATTCTTCAAACGCGCGCCGCCGACGGCGTAGTCTGTCTCGACGTGATCGATACGGGCGTCGGCGTCGCCCCGGAATCGCTCGAAAAGATCTTCAAGCCGTTCTATTCGACCCGCTCGGACGGCAGCGGCCTGGGTTTGCCGACGACCAAACGGATCGTCGAAGCCCACGACGGCCGACTGAAGGTGGAAAGCGAACCCGGCAAAGGCACCGCCTTCACGATCGAACTGCCGGCGGCGCGGGACGGCTGATTCAAGTCCAAACCTGTTTCTCGTCGGGAGTAAATGAAGATGGCGTCTCCCTCGCCCGTTCCGACCGACGACGTCGAACATAAGATCTTGGCGGACGTCGCCCGCGTCGGGTGGGCGGTCCTCGGCGTTCCCGACGACGACGAAGGCCCCGGCTTCGCCTTTTCGATCGGGCTGCACCATTCCTACCGCCATCCCGAACTCATCGTGGTCGGCCTGCCGTGGGAAACGTCTTACGCGCTCGTCAACAACGCCGGGGCGATGATTAAGACGGGCGCGCGATTCGACGCCGGTGGGACGAACGGCGACCTGTTGGATGGTTTCACCACGGCGTTCATTGAAATCGCCCGCCGCCACTACCAGGATTACCTCGGCTCGGCGGAATGGTATTACGGCGGCGCGGAGTTCCCCGCGGTTCAGATCGTCTGGCCGGACCGGCGCGGCTTCTTTCCTTGGGACGCCGAGGCGTCGCCCGAATTCCGCCGTCGGCAGCCCTTGCTCGACGGCCGGCCGCCGGCCGACGACTGGCCGTTCGACCAACCGCCGAACGCCGTCGCGGTATCCCTTCGGCGGATCGTCGATCGACAGTCGCCGATCTTATACGTGACGCACGACGAAGACGACCACGGCTGGCAGTTCTTAGACGGCGGCGACGTGGAACCGGCGGACGCCGCGGTAGTCTGCATGGCGGAAGTCCTGACCCTCGACCCCACGGTTCGAGAAGTCGCCGACCTACCGCCCGGCGGGCGGGCGTGGCGCTCGGCCCCCGGCGAGCCGTGGGAACGAGAGAAACGTCCCCGAAACGAAGAATCCTGATCCCGTCGGCGACGCCGGCCGTCTGAAGCGAGTCTGCCGGCGGCGCCGCCACTCGATTCGGTCGACCGTCGGGCGTGGTCCCCCTTGGAACCGCGCTTTTCATACAATACACTTCGTTGAATTTTAGCATTCGGCCGCGAGCGCCAACCCACTGGAGTTCGACCATGCCCAAAGCGTTCGTCAGCTATGCGCGCGAAGACAAGAAATTCGTCGAAGAAAACATCAAGCCGATTCTGAACACGCTGAACATCGATCTGTGGATCGACGTCGACGACCTGTACGGCTCCGAGAAATGGCGGGAGACCATTCAGCGGGCGCTGACCGAGTGCGATTATTTCCTCGTCGTGGTGACCACCGTCGCTGCCGCTTCGCCGGCCGTCCGCGGAGAGGTCGCATGGATTCTTAAGAACCGGGCCGACTGCCTGATTCCGATCCTCGCCGGCCCCGTCAAGCTCGACGGCATCCACTCGGATCTGCCGCACATCCAGCACATCGACGGCGTTGAGAAAAAGAAGAACCACATCGTCTGCGCGATCGCCCGGGCGTTGTTTCACATGGCCGACCGCCGCGCCCGCTCGCTGGCGGAAACGAAGATGCAGCTTTCCC
>JBOFFD010000414.1:0-1989 GCA_051648425.1 Planctomycetia bacterium | reverse complement strand
ACCTGGGAATCTGGCGGGCGACTTCAACCGACCGCAAAGTCTGGACGAACGTCTCCGACGAACCGGTGATCGGCCTGGGACCGAAACAGTACGACGCCGCCGCGGTCGCGCTGAATCAGATCGTCAAGCGCGACGGCCGCTACTACGCCTATTACCATGGTTCGACCGGCGGCGTGAAACCGTGGAAATGGACCACCTGCATCGCCGTCTCCGACGACCTGAACCGCTGGACGAAGTTCGCCGGGAACCCTCTGCTACACGGCGACGAATCGAGCGGCATCGTCGTCCCGGACGGCGAAGGTTTTCGACTCTACACGATGCACGGCGCCGTTCGACTGCATCGAGCAGCGGCAACCGGCGAATAGCGGCGGTCAACTGCGACGCCAGCGGATGGTTTTGGTGGTTCGACCGAAGGATGCGTCGCCGCCGGTTCGACGGATCGAAGCAATCTTCCCGGCGACGCCCTCGGTTTGATCCCACGCCCGGAACGACACGGCGACCTCGGCGGTTCGCGTACCGCCGATCAACCGCAGCCGGTCGCCCGACCGCAAGAGCAGTCCCTTTCGACCGGTCGGCAGGGCGCCGATGGAAAGCGTGCGCCACTTGCCGTCGCCGAGGCGGAGTTGCCAGCGGGCGCCCGGGGGCGCCGACAGGTTGGTGACGGCGACGCCGCGCGGGTTGCCGTCGGCGTCGCGGAACGCCGTTCCGAGCAACGTCGCCACGCTAAGGCCGCGGGTCGTGCGCAAACCAGTCAGCGACCTGGCGACCGCCCCTCGCAGTTCCGGCGCCCGGTTCACGACCGGTTCGCCGAGGGTTGGTCCGCCGGGCGTCGCCGCTGGGGCGTCGCCGTCGATCGATATGCGGACGCCCGGCGACTCGGCGTCGGCCGTCCGCACTTGCACGTCGTAGTCGCCCGCCGGCAGTTCCGCGGCGATCGAGTACCGGCCGTCGACGACCGGCGCCGTGGCGGCGGGAACGCCGTCAACGACGAGCGTGACCTCGCCCGATTCCGCCACGCCGGTGACGACGACCGTTCGACCGTCGGCGGGCTTCGGGTCGCCGACGACCGGCGTGACCACCGGCGCGGGCGGCGTCGACGGCGCGACGACGAAGACCGGCAGCGTCGCGACTTGGCTCGAGAAGCCGGTCGTGCGGTCGACCGCCCGAACGTGCAGCGGAATGAGGCCGACGACGGCGGGCGGCAGGTCCAACGCCAATCCCGGCAGGTCCGCGAGGGCGACCGTCCAAACGGCGCCGGCCGCCGATCCCCGCGTCAAAAGCGAGCCGGCGGGCAGACCGGTGATTTCCACGAACACCTCGCCGCCCGAAGCGCTCTCCACGGCGATCCGCAATGGAATGATTCCGCCGGCTGGTCCGGTCGCGGGGTGGACCGACGCCGTCGGTCGGGGGTCGGCGGCGGTTTGCACCGAAACGGTCGCGGTCGCCGAGTAGACGGCGGTCGCACCGGTCGAACGCTCACGGACGGTCGCGGTGAAGCTGAGCGTGAAATCGCCGAGGAAGGTGGGCGACACGACGGCCAACCGCGGAAGATCGCCGCCGTCGACAAGCCAGGATCCGTCGGGCTGCGGGCGTCCTAGCGACAGCGTCGCACCGATCGGCAGGCCGACGACGGCCACCACCGTCGACTCCGAGCCATCCCCGTCGCCCGCGGTCAGAACGACGTTGAGCGGAATCGGCCGGCCCTGCACCCCGACCGAGGAAGCGGCCGAGAAGACGATCTCGTCGACGAAGGGATCGGGCGTGTACCGATGCAGTTCCCGGCCGTGGACGCCGTCGTCGCCGGCGATGTAGACGACGTCGCCCAGCGCGGTCGGGCGGTCGTCGACGGCGAGGCCGTGGATCGTCGTCGCGCCGGTGGGCGTCCAGACGCGCCATCGCCGGCCGGCCGGTCCGTCGGCGACGAAATACAACCGATCGCCGACGGCCGCCAACTGGCGCGGATTCGCGGAATCGAGTCCGGGGGCGTAG
>JBOFFD010000413.1:0-5631 GCA_051648425.1 Planctomycetia bacterium | reverse complement strand
CCAACTTCACCCCAAACACGATCGGCGAGATCGAACGCGCCGCGACCGCCGTGTTGCAATCGGCGGCCGCCGACCCCGCCCGCCTCCGCAGTTTTTACAACGCCGTCCCCTACCTCAAAAACGACCCGGCGCATGCAACTAACTGAAGATCAATAGCGAGGAACAGGTTGCCGGTGGCGACTCCTTCAGAGCCTGAAGCGCCAGCGAAGGTCCGGACGCAATGGCCGTACAGTACGGAATCCGGATTCTTCGCAGCTCGTCGCCCCGTTCGGACCTTCGCTGACGCTTCGGGCTCTGACGGACGGGCGGTCCGCCGACGGGGGTTGCTTTGGCGGCCGAGGCTTACTGGGTGGCGGCGGCTTTGGCGATCGACTCTAGGGCGGCGACGGCTTCCGAGGGGAAGGCGGCGGGTTCGCTGCTCCAGAAGTTTACGGTGGCCGGCTTGCCGTCGACCATCACCGGGATGTGGCAACTGGAACGGAACACCCGGCTCATCATTTGCAGGTCGCGTTCCTTCCGCTCGGACAGCTTCTGATAGACCGCCGGCTTGCCGGTCTTTACGATCGACGCGATGAGCGCGCCGTCGTTGGGGATGGTGAACCCCTTCTTCGCCATCAGCTTCGGGCCGTTGCTGAGGTGGGCGGCGTGCAGCACCGTCGACATGCCCTTTTCGTTGCTAATGACGCAGACGCGGTCGAGCTGCGGGAAGGTTTTTCCCAGCGCGTCGACGAACTTCTGGAACGCCGCTTCGTTCGGGCCGACCGCCTTCGCCTCGGTCGCCAGTTCGGCGATCCGTTCTGGGGTCGGGGCGCCGGCGCGTTGATAGACCTGCAGGCGGGAGATCTTGTCGTCGTCGCTCAGCTCGCGGTCGGCCCGGGTCGCGTTGAAGTAGCCGATCATCATCTCTTCCCAGGTTTGGTCGCCCCAGCGCACTTCGGACTTCGCGTCGGGGTTGTTGGGGTTGTCGGCGGAGTTGTCGTAGGTCGCCACGCAGTGGACGCGGGTGCCTTTGGGAAGGAGTTTCGGCTCGGTCAGCAAATAGCCGCTCTGCCAGGCGAAATCGAACTTGGGAACAACTAAGAGCGGCTCGGTGCGGCCGTCGGTGTAGACGGCGTCGTAGCGAAAGGAGCTGCCGCGAACGTGCATGTGCGGGAAGAACGACAACAGCAGCAGATCGTGCTGGCAGGTGAAGTCGGCTTCGACCTGGTGCCGAGCGGCGCCGGCGGGGATGACGAACTTGCGGTTGGCGGCCCGGGTGGTGGCGATTTCGTGCTTCACTTCGGCGGGGTCGGCGAACACCAGGCCGACGGAGCTGACGTCTTCCTGGGCCTTGCCGTTGGGGGTGTAGTGCATTTGGAAGACGAGGCGGGCGCCGGCGGGGAGGCGCTTGGCTTGGCCGGCTTCCAGGATGAGCGGCATCGCCCCGGGGGCGGTGGCGGTGAGCCAGTCGGAACCGGCGCCGGCGGCGTTGCGGCGGGCGCCGCCGTCGCCGGTGTCGAGAGCGATGATGATATGGTGGACCACTTCGCGGGCGCCGGGGCGGGCCTCGGCCTTTTTGATCCACTTGTCTTCGGTGAAGCCGGTTTCGACCGTGAAGAACTGGTAGGCGACGGTGCCGCGGGCCGGCACCTTGTACGGCTTCGGCATGGTGAAGACGACGTCGGGTTTGCCGATGGCCCAGCCGGTTTCAAACACCGGGGCGGGCGGGGCGAGTTTGGGGTCGCCCTCGGGGGCGCCGGCGGCGACCCAGGCGTTGATGGTGGCGAGTTCGCCTTCCGAAAGCCGGCAGTCGTTGGCGAACTTGCCGACGGTGGGGTCGGCGTTCCACGGCGGCATCCGGCGGTCTTGGGTCACTTCGCGGATCATCTCGGCCCAGCCGGCCGCTTCACTGTAGTCTTGGAGCGCGAACGGGGCGGCTTCTCCCGGCCGGTGACAGGCGACGCACCGCTTGTTGAAGATGGCGGCGACGTCGCCGTGGAATGTCACCGAGGCGTTCTCTTTGGGCGTGCGCGCCCGGCCGATGACGCAGCCCGACGCTTCCACGGCCGTCACCGCCGGCGTCTTGCCGGCCAGGACCGCCGTCACGGCGTCGCGCAGTTCCCGCTTGGTTGGTTCCGTCCGAGTGAACCCGACGCCGATCTGGTCGTCGATTCGGCCTTGGTAGGCCAGGTTCCAGTCGGCGGCGTAGACGGCCGCCTCGGGCGTGCGCTTGGCGCCGACGGCGTCGGCCAGCTTGTTCGCCGGGTCTTTGAACACCGGGTAGGTGATTTTGCGGGCGGCGCGGAAGCGGGCGAGGTCGTCGAGGGAATCCTGCCGATTGCTGAAGACGCCGACGACGACAACGCCCTGCTTCTTCCACTCGACGGCCGACTTGTTCAGCAGCTCGGCGTAGTTCGCCGCGACGGGGCATTCGACGCCCAGGAACGCCAGCACGACCGCTTTGGGGGGGGCGCCCAGCTCGGCCGTCACGGCTTCCGCCAAAACGACCTTCTGCGCCTTCGGGTCGAGCAGCTCGGCGCCGGCGACCGGGTTTTCAGCGGCGCGGGCGGCGGCGAAGCCGAGGGCCAGCGTGACGACGACGGCCGTCGCGGCGGAGCGAAGCGGAACGAAGAAGCCAACCATACGCAAAAACCTCGTGCTGGGAAAAGGTTGGAGTGGAGGACGGCCCCCGACGACGCAAAGACGGTTCAGGAGAGGCGCCGGTCGAAACGGTCCGCCTTCCACCACTAGTGTACTGTTGGAAACACCGAAAGGTTTCGTTGAGTTTCGGAGAAAGAAGTGAGTCGGCGCGTCGGACGAAGGAGGGCGGCCGGCGGGGCGGACCGAAGTCCCGTCCCACATTCAACTTCCCGCAAGAACAAAAAGTAGCCGTGAAGTGCGGCGCCGTCGGCGAAAAACCGGAGGTCGGCCCGGTGGACCGGCTCTACGCCAGCAGTTCGCGGCGGACGCGGCCGTCGCCGCCGACGGGCAGCGGGCGGCCGAGGCGGTCGTGGAAGATCGTCTCCGGCGAGATGCCCAACAGGTGGTACATCGTCGCGAGTAGGTCCTTCGGCGATACCGGGGTTTCAGTGACGTCGCCGGCGATGCGGTCGGTTCGACCGATCACTCGGCCGCGCGGCAGGCCCGCCCCCGCCAACACCACCGAATAGGCCCGCGCCCAGTGGTCGCGGCCCTCGCCCTTCGCACCGTTGAGCTTCGGCGTTCGGCCGTGTTCGCTCATGCAGACGACCAGCGTTTCGTCTAAGAGGCCGCGCTGGTCGAGGTCGTGCAGCAGGCCGGCGAAGCCGCGGTCGAAACCGGGGCAAAGCTCTTCCTTCATGCGGTAATAGTGGTCCCAGTGGGTGTCCCAACCGCTGCCGGCGAGGCCGAACTCGTCCCAGAAGACCGTGACCAGCCGCGAGCCGGCTTCGACCAGCCGCCGCGCCGCCAGCGACGCCTGGCCGAAGAGCGTCAAGCCGTAGGCGTCGCGCACGCCGGCCGGTTCCCGCTGAAGGTCCAGCGCGTCGCGCAGCTTCGCCGACGTGAGCAGCGAGAAGGCCATGTCTTGGAAGCGGTCGAAGCTGCGGGTGCGATCGGTTCCTTCAAACCGACGGCGGACTTCGTCGACGTCGCGCAGCAGGTTCCGCCGCAGCGCCAGGCGGTCGGCGGGCATGGCCGACCCCAGCGAACCGGACTCCGACATGGTGAACCGGCCGTCGGACGCGACGCCGGCGTACGGGTCGAGGAAGTCGAGCGTCTCTTCGCGCAGGGTCTTGCGAATCGGCTTGGTGCCGTCGCCGACGAACTCGGTCCAAACGGGGTTGTAGGCCGGTCCCAGGAAGGCGGCGTATGGTCCGGCTCGGAACACTTCGCCCCGCCGGCGACTGCTCATCGGAAAGGGCAGCGCGATGTTGCGCGGCAGCGGCGGCGTGACCGAGGGGTTGGCCCGCTGGTCGAGGTAGTCGACCACGGAACCGAAGAACGGCCAGTGGCGGTTGTCTTGCGGGGCCAGTTCCATCGCCACGTCGATCGCCGACAAACCGGTGGTGGCGTACGCCACGCCGTGGATCGGGTGCTGGTGGGTCATGGAACGGACGACCGACGCCAAGTGGATCGCTTTGGCGGTGTGCGGCAGCAGTTCGCCGACGTGGTAGCCGGGGATGCTGGAGGGGATGACGCCGAGGTCGCCGCGGATGCCGATGGGCGCTTCGGGTTTGACGTCGAACGTTTCAAGCTGGCTCGGCGAGCCGTACAAGAAGAGCAAAATGCACGACTTCGCGCGGCCGAAGGCGGCCTGCACCACCGGATCGTCGCTCGCCGAACCGCCGCTCGACGCCGCCGCTTCTTGACCGGCCAGCAACGCGGGCAGCGTCAAACCGAAGGCGCCCAGGCCGCCGGCTTGCAACAGATCGCGGCGCGTCGCGCCGTTGCACAGCCGCTTGGCGTTGCCCAAGAGCGACAAGCCCTCGGCGCCCAACGAAAGGCCGCTGGTCGGCAATATGGCGTCGTTCGGCAGGAGGCGGGTTCGTTCAGCCATGAGCGGCTCGGCCTCTGAGCGGGGGGTGTCGGAGGAGCGTCGGAACGGCGGGAGCAAGGCGATCAAAGTTAATTATAATCGACGTTTGAACTGTCGGGAAAGGCCATTTCCGAAAAAACTTCGGGCGGCGGGGTTCGCTTGAAGACGACGAACCGTCCCGCTTGCCGCCGCCCCCGCGAGGTTTCTATCTCGTCGTCATGCCGCACCTCTTCGACGCCACGTTGAAATCGATCATCGCCGAGCGCCCCGGCGACTTCGCCGCCCTCTTCGGCCTGCCCGACCCGGCGACGCACGGGCCAGCGGCCGCCGTCAACGTCGATCTGTCGGTCCTGTCGGCCGCCACCGACGTCGCCTTGACCTACGGCGACCCCATCCGCCTCGTCCTCGACCTCAACCTGCAGTCCGGCCCCGGCGACAAGCTGCCCGGCCGCCTGCACATCTACAACGCCGTTCTTCACGACCGCTACGGGGTGCCGGTGCAGTCGAGCGTGGTGCTGCTGCGGCCGAGGGCCGACGGGAAGAATCTGACCGGAAAACTGGTTTACGGCAAAGGCCGTCATCGCGTAGAATTCCACTACGACGTGATCCGGCTGTGGAAGCTGCCGGTCGACGCCTGCCTTCGCGGACCGCTGGGGGCGCTGCCGCTGGCGGTGCTGTGCAAACTGGCCGTCGGCAAACCGAAGCCCGAGGCGCTGGCCGACGTGCTTCGCGCGATCGTCGAGCGGCTGAACCGCGAGGCGCCGCCGGCGCAGGCGCTGCGGCTGCTGAAGGCGGCGAGCGTGTTGTCATTGATGCGGGCGTCGAAGTCGGAACTGGACGCGGTCTATCAAGGAATCGGACTCATGTCGCAACTGACGGCCTACGACGAAGCGATCCTGGAAGGCGAAACCCGCGGCATCCTCATCGGAAAGCTTGAGGGCAAGATCGAAGGGAAGATCGAAGGAAAGATCGAAGGCAAGCTCGAAGGAAGCCGGAATCTTCTCCGGCGGCTGGCGGACCGACGGTTCGGAGCACCGGACGCCCCGGCGGAGGCCGACCTCGCGGCGATCGACGATTTGGACCGCCTCGACCGCCTGGCCGACGCGATCTTGACGGTCGGTTCCTGGCGGGAACTG
>JBOFFD010000412.1:0-3424 GCA_051648425.1 Planctomycetia bacterium | reverse complement strand
TATTCGTAGCTGCGGCCGAACGAAACGCTTTTGTGGCAAACCTCGCATTCGAGACCCATGAGAACCTCATCGTGCCAAGACGACGCCCGTCGAACCGAAGGGGCGTAGTGGTTGCAAAGTCTTTAACCGTCTTTGTTTGCGGCGAGCAGCCGGTCGTCGGCGTGCCCGGCCGCGGGACGGCGGAACGAACGGTATAGGAAAAGACGGCTTCAATGCAAGAACTCCATTGGTCATTTCGGCGGCGGGGTCCGGCTGCGTCCGGGCCTCTCGGCCGGCCAGCAGCGTTGGTTCGCCGGCCTGCCTACCCACGACGAGGGCGGCAGGGCCAGCGACCAAGGGGGCTTGCGGCCGGGGGTCGCAGACCTCGTTGTACCGGTTATCTTTTGTTGGGCTGGCGGAATTTGCGAAGGGAGGGTAGGGTGCCGCCTCTGGGATGTTGCAGGGAGGTGGGTCGTGGTCGCGGATTGGGTCGCCAACGAGGTCGAGACCGTTGATTTCGGCGACGCCCGGTTGGATCGGCGCTACGCTCGCATCCTTACCGCCCTGGCGGCGCAGCCGCACGCCAGTCTGCCGACGCCCCTGGGCGGCCGCAACGAACTCGACGCCGCCTACGAGTTCTTCGACAACCCCAACGTCGCCCCCGACGAGATCCTCTCCGGGCGCATCGAGGCGACGCACCGCCGCCTCGACCAGGTTCCCGCCTCGACCAGGTCCCCGTCGCGATCCTGCCCCAGGACACCACCGAGATCGACGCGACCCGGCCGCACTCGGTCGTCTCCGGCGCCGGTCCGCTCGGCGGCGGTCCGCTCGGCGGCGGCCCGCGCCGCGGCGGCTTCATGCATCTGACGGCGGCCTTCACTCCCGACGGCACGCCGTTGGGCGCGGTCGCGTGCGAGTTTTGGACCCGCGAGGACGCCGATCCGGAAGCGGCGAAGCCGACGCGGGCCGAGCGGGCGGCCTTGCCGATCGAGCGGATGGAGAGCCGGCGGTGGGTCGCGGCGCTGCGGACGGCCCACGCGGCGGCCGCCAGGCATCCGTCGACGCGGATCGTCTGCGTGGGCGACAGCGCGTCGGACGTTCACGAGGTTCTGCTGGAGGGACGGGCGTCGACCGGAGCGGCGCTGTGGATCGTGCGGTCGGCCCAGAACCGGGTGCTGGTTCGTCCGGAAACGACCCCCGCCGCGGAAACGACCCCCGCTGCGGAAAACAAGGAGGAGGCGCCCGAGGAGGCGGCGACGCTGCGGTCGCGGCTGCTGGCCGGGCCGGTGTTGTTCGAGGGGACGGCGGCGGTGCGGGCACGGCACGCGACGACGTCGAACGAGACGCGGAAGCGGCGTCGCTCGCGCGAGCCGCGGACGGCGGCGCTGGAGGTGCGGGCCGACGCGGTGACGCTGCGGGGTCCGCGGCGTCCGGGCGGCGTCCTGCCGGGCGGCGTCCTGCCGAACGTGACGGTGAACGCGGTGCTGGTGCGGGAGGTCGACGCCCCCGAAGGCGAAGAGCCGATCGAGTGGCTGCTGCTGACGAACCTGCCGATCGGCGACGCGGCGGCGGTGCCACAGGTGGTCGGGTACTACGCGGGGCGGTGGATGATCGAGATCTTTTTCCGGGTGTTGAAGTCGGGGTGCCGCTAGGAGTCGCGGCGGTTCGAGACGATGGACCGGATTTGGAATCTGACGGCGGTGTGCCTGGTGGTGGCGTGGCGGACGCTGCTGGCGTGCCGACTGGGGCGGGAGATGCCGGAGGTTTCGTGCGAGGCGGTGTTCAAACCGTCGGAGTGGCGGAGCGTGTATAATCGGGTGGTGAAGAGGAAGGAGCCGCCGGAGGAGCCGCTGCGGCTGCGAGAGATGGTGCGGATGGTGGCGGGGCTGGGCGGCTTCGTGAACCGGGCGAAGGGGAGCGAGCCGGGTCCGGAAACGATCTGGAAGGGCCGGCAGCGGATGCGGAACTACGCCGACGCCTGGGACGCCTTCGGCCCCGGAAGCAAAGAAGCGGAAAGATAACCGGGTACAACGAGGTCGCAGACCCCGGTCCGCTCGGCGCTACCACCTCTCCTGCCTTCTTCCCAGTTTCAACACCAGAATCTTGGAACGCTCCCCCTCGTCGGATTTCCTTCGATTCGCCCCTCGACGCCCCGTCGCTTCGCCTACAATCTCCGTCCCAGTGCGACGGAAGCGACGGCCGTTGAACCGCCGAAGCGACTTGTGGTCGATTCGATCTCTTTTCCTCATCCCCGACGGGAGCCTGCATTGGCCGATGGTCTCAACGCCGCCCAAAGCGACGCGGTCGCCACGCTTCGCGGTCCGCTTTTGGTGCTGGCCGGCGCCGGCACCGGCAAGACGCGGGTCATCACCGTCCGCATCGCCAACCTCGTTCGTCACGGCGTCGTCCCCGGCCGCATTCTCGCGCTCACGTTCACCAACAAAGCCGCCCGCGAGATGCGCGACCGCACCTTGAAACTCCTCGGAAAAAGGCTGGAAAACCCGCCGTGGATCGGCACGTTCCATTCGCTGTGCGTGCAGGTTCTGCGCCGCGAAATCCACCTCTTAGGCTACTCCCGCCAATTCACCATCTGCGACCGCGGCGACCAGGAATCGCTTGTCCGTAAAGCGCTACGCGAGGCCAAAATCGACGCTTCCGCCATCAAACCGTCGATTGTCTTGGGAATCATCAGCCGGTGGAAGTCGCACGGCTTGCGCCCCGAACAGGCCGCCGGCGAAGTGCATGGTGAAACCGAACGACTGTCGTCGCTGGCGTACGCTAAGTATCAAGTCTATCTGAAGTCGGCGGGCGTCCTGGATTTCGACGACCTCTTGCTTTGCACCGAGGAACTGTTCCGCGTCCACCCGGAGGCGCTGGCCCGCGAACAGAAGCTGTGGGACCATCTGCTCGTCGACGAGTACCAGGACACGTCGGCGAACCAGTTCCGCATCTTGAAGGCGCTGGCCGCCCCCCATCGCAACCTCTGCGTCGTCGGCGACGACGATCAGTCGATCTACGGTTGGCGCGGCGCCGAGGTGAAGAACATCTTACAGTTCGACCGCGAATTCCCCGGCGCCAAAGTGGTTCGACTCGAGGAAAACTATCGCTCCTGCCCCAACATTCTAAGATTGGCCAACCAGCTCATTCAGTGCAATCGGGAACGGCACCCCAAGGAACTGCGGGCGTCGCGAGCGGTGTACGACGAACCCCGCTTCGCCCGCTACGTCGACGAAGTGGCCGAGGCCGAGGCGGTCGTCTCCGATCTGTCGGCGACCGCCTACAAGGAAAAAATGCCCTACTCCGCCTTCGCCATCCTTTTCCGCACCAACGAACAGCCGCGCCTTTTTGAAAAGGAACTGCGCGCGAAGCAGATTCCCTACCTGTTGGTCGGCGGCTTTTCCTTCTTCGACCGCCGCGAGGTGCGCGACGTACTGGCCTACCTGCG
>JBOFFD010000411.1:0-2498 GCA_051648425.1 Planctomycetia bacterium | reverse complement strand
GCCAGGCCGTCTTCCGCCGCCACCCGCCGCGCCGCCGCGGCGCAGGCCGTCCCGGTCCGCGGGTCGTCCAGTAGTTCGCCCAACTGCCGTTCCAGCCGGTCGGGCGTGCAACGCGACGGCGCCGTCGTCCGCCCGACGCCCAGGTCTTCCAGCCGGGCGGCGTTGTCGATCTGGTCGTGGCTCATCGGCACGCACATGTGCGGAACGCCCGCCGCCAGCGCCTGCGACAACGTGCCGACGCCGCCGTGGTGGATCAGCAGTTTCGACTTCGGCAGTACTTCGCCGAGCGGCACGTAGTCGAAATGACGGACGCCGTCGGGCAGTTTGGCCGGCAGTTGTTCGGGGAAGCGCGTCAACAACGCCGCTCGCAAGCCGCGCCGCCGGCACGCCTCGGCCACCGCGGCAAAGAACTTCGCCCCGTGCCGCATCGCCGACCCCGGCGTGGCCACCACCGGCGGGTCGCCCTCGGCCCAAAACGACCGCACCGCCTCCGACGACGGCTTGGCGCCGGCGTCGTACAGCGGAAAGCCCACCGCGTGCGTATTCGCCGGCCAGTCGCTCTGCGGCGGCGCGAACCAATCCGGGAACATCGCCAGCACCAGCTCGGGCGAATGTATATATTCCGTCATGTACCGACGCGCCGGCGGCAGCCCGATTTCCGCGCGAAAGCGGTTCATCGGGCCGGCGACCACGCCGTCGCCGACCCAGTCGATCATTCGCACGATGCCGTGTCGCACCCAGCGCGGCGCGCGACGGCCCCACGTCAAAGCCGGGTAGCGCGGCATCGCTTCGATACTGTGGATGACGATCGGCTGTAGATGCATCGATGCCGTCGGAACGCCGAACTTTTCCTGCGCGAAACGAACGGCGTAGGCCAGGGACGCCCCGACGAGGAACGTTTCCCCCGGGACGATCTCCTCGACCAGCTTGGGCCAAAGCCGCGGCGTCAGTTCGTTGACGGCGAACTTCACCACGAGCTTGAGGGCCCGCCGGGGATGCCAGAGGTCGGGGTCTTGCAGGGCGTCGGTGTATTCGGCGGCGGTGCTGGTTTCGACGACGCGCAAGCCGGCGGCTTCGACCATGTCGGTGAAGTAGGCGTTGACCAAGACGACGACGTCGTGCCCGCGGGCCGCCAGCGCCCGCCCCAGGCCGATGAACGGCAGCACGTCGCCCGCGCTGCCCACCGGCACCAGTACGACCTTCACGAAGCCGCCCCCGCGACGCCGAGATTACACATGCACCCGGCCCTCGGCCAGCGCCGCCAGCGCGGCGGCGTGCAGCGGGCCGTTCGACGCCAGCACGCCCCGCTTCTGCTTGGTGACGCCGTCGACGCCGTAGCGTACTGGATTCCCGTCGATATCGGTGATCGTTCCGCCGGCCTCGGTGACGAGGATGCAGCCGGCCGAGATATCCCAGTCGCGCAGCGAGATGTAGTCGCCGAGGTAGACGTCGGTTTCGCCGCGGGCGACCTGCGCCAGCTTGATGCCGGCGGAGTAGGTCTGAACGGCCGACGCCGCCCCGAAGCCTGCCAGCAGCTTCGCCTCGCCCGCCGCCCCTTGCGACCGGCTCATCGACAGCACGGCGTCGGCCATGCGTTCGGTCGGCCGAACGGTGCAGCGAGCCGGCGCGGCGCTGGGCGACGTTTGGACGAAACAGCCGGCGCCGCGAGAGGCGTAGGTCAGCCGACCGATCGCGGGTTCAAGGACGACTCCGACGACCACTTCATGCCGTTCGACCAGGCCGATCATGATCGAAAATTCGCCGTTTTTTCGGGCGAAACCGCGGGTGCCGTCGATCGGATCGACGACCCACCATCGCGGACCGGCGGCGAACGGCGGGGCGGCCGCCAAGGTGGCGGTGTTCTCTTCGGCGCAGAGGCCGTCGGCGGGAAACGCCTTTTGCAGCGACCGGAGTATGATTTCTTGCGAGGCGCGGTCGGCGTCGGTGCTGATGTCGGCGGGGGCGTCCGCGATGCGCACGAACTCTTCGTAGCGCCGCAGGATTTCCCCGCCGGCTTCGGCGACCGCGTCAAGCGCCGCCCGCAATTCCTTGGTGTAGTCCGCCTGAACCGTCAACCGCCGCTCCTTGCGTCGTCCGCCGCCGTCGCTGGGCGTCCGCCGGTTGCTAACCGGACGGCCAACCGCTATCGTGAAACCGTCGTGGAGGGTCGAATCCACGAACCGTCGTCAACATAGCAACCTGCGTCGAACGTCGGTAGGTCTCAGTCCACCCGCAACTCCCGCTTGGTCCGCGCCGGCGACCCGCCGACCCGGTTCCGACGCTCGCGACGGTGAAAACACCAGCATGGCCCTCCTTGACGTCCGCAATCTTTCGACCTCTTTTCCCACGCCGGACGGTCTCGTGCGCGCGGTCGACGGCGTCGACGTGAAGGTCGAGGCCGGCCGGGCCGTCGGCATCGTCGGCGAATCGGGTTCGGGCAAGTCGGTCCTCAGCATGACCATTCTGGGGCTGATCGCGTCGCCCCCGGCCGTCGTGTC
>JBOFFD010000410.1:0-1972 GCA_051648425.1 Planctomycetia bacterium | reverse complement strand
TGTAAGGGAACTTCGTTTTCAGACGGGAGAAGACGACCATTTCGTAGTCGCCGGCGGCGGCGGTGCGCAGCCGCATGGCGCGAAGTTCGCCGTGCGGCAGGGCGTGCAGTTTTTCGGAAAGGCCGATCTGGTCGAGGATCTCCAGCGTGGACGGATGGACGGTGTCGCCGCGGAAGTCGCGGTCGAAGTCGTTGTGTGACTCGAGCAGGGTCACGTCGACGCCGGCGCGGGCCAGCAGCAGCCCTAGAACGGAACCGGCCGGCCCGGCGCCGACGATGCAGCAACCGGTTTGCAGCGTCGTGGCCGGGGCGGATTCGGGTGCGGGTGCGGGTGCGGGTGCGGAAGATTGTGACATTTCAGGGCGCCTCCGCCGGAGAGCGCCGCCGCAGGGGGCGGGTTTCCGACGAAGTCGTAGTGTACGCCGACGCCGGCGGCCGGCAAGAAACTCAAGCCGGCGGTCAACGGCGTTCCGAGCGCACCGCCGACTCGGCGGCCGACCAGAAGTCGTGTTCCCGGCCGTGCGGTCGACCGGCGTCGATCCAAAGAAAGTAGGCCTTTTGTTCGATACGGCGGAACAGCTCGCCGTCGTCGACGACCGGCGCGGCCGCCGTGGGCCGCGCCTTCGGCACCCCGGCCGGCGGCGGTTGGTAGCCGGGGTCGGTCGACGACGCCACGTTGCCGCCGCGTCCTTTCAGAAATCCGAAAAGCTTGTCTTTGCTGAAGATGCCGGACATGAAGCCGCTCCTGGTCGTTGGAGGTACCGCGGGTGTTTCTATGAATCGGCGGACGTCGCGTTCGCCGCTGCTCGGACCCGCGGCCGACACGGCCTCCTCGGTTCACGACCACCAAAGCCTACCTTGCGACCGGCCGCGACACAAGCCGAGGCCGACCCTGCGGCGATGTTGCCGTCGGCCGGCCGTTCCTCCAAAACAACCCGTCGCCTTCCCCGAAGCCTTCCGATCAAGGAGCATGTTCCATGCCGAAGACCGCGCTCGTGCTGCTGATCTGTCTGTCGCCCGCTCTTGAAGCCGCCGAACCGACCGTACTGTTCAACGGGGTGAACCTGTTGGGGTGGGAATTCCGCGGAACGGCGAAAGAGAAGCCGGGGGTGTGGACCGTTAAAAACGGCTCGCTGGTCTGCCTGGGTGGTGGCGGCGCCTGGATCGCGCCGTCGAAAATCTACCGGGATTTCGACTTGTCGTTGGAGTACAAACTGGACGACGGCGCCAACAGCGGCGTCTACCTGCGGGCGCCGGCGGCCGGCCGTATCTCGTCCGTCGGCATGGAAATCCAGATCATTGACGAACACAGCCCGCGCTACAGCGACCCCAACCATAAGCAGTTCTATCAGTTGAAGCCGTACCAACGGACCGGCTCGCTCTATGGCGTGCAGCCGCCGACGAAGACTGCCACCAAACCCGCCGGCGAATGGAACACGATGGCGGTCCGCTGCCAAGGCCGCAAACTGACGGTGGCGGTCAACGGCGAAACGGTCGTCGACGCCGACCTCGACGCCTACCCCGACCATGAGAAAGCCCACCCCGGGATCAAGCGCGCCGACGGGTATTTGGGCGTCTCCAGCCATAACGGCCGCGTTGAATTCCGCAACATCGTCGTCACGGAACTTTAATCGTCCGCCGGGCGCTTTCCACCCCTCGGCCGCCCGTTTTCACGGTGAAGTCGCGTCGGAGAACTGCCGAACTAGGGAGCGTGTCGGTCTCGCCTCCCCTGTGAAGGAGCCTCCGTTGAACAAGCCCGCCGCCAAACCCGTGGTGTTGGGGTTTTTGACGGTCCGCCCGACCGAGACCGGCGGTCTGCGCGGCGGGTATCTGCTGACGACGGAGTACGGCCGACCAATCGAGTTCCACTACACGTCCGAGCTGAAGTTCACCCGGCAGCAGCGGCTGCTGTACGGCGCCGGCTTCGACCCGTACGTCTACGTCGACCTGTTGGCGCAGCCGATGACCGAACG
>JBOFFD010000409.1:0-3073 GCA_051648425.1 Planctomycetia bacterium | reverse complement strand
CCTTGGACCTTTCCGGCACGCTGGTCGGCGACGGCGTCGGCGTCAGCCTTGGTCGGCTGCGAGGGTTGACGTCGCTCTACCTCGACGACACCGCCGTCGGCGACGCGGTGGTCGACCACCTCGACCTCTGCACCGGCCTGACCTCGCTGCATCTCGCCGGCACCCGCGTCACCAACGCGGCGGCGCCCCGCCTGGCGCCGTTCACCGTTTTGGCGACGCTGCGACTGGCGCGCACCCGCGTCGACGACGCCGCGCTGGAAGCGCTGGCAAAACTGACGTCGCTGCGACACCTCGACCTGACCGAAACCAAGGTCACCGACTTCGGGCTGCATTCGCTGGCGGCGCTGGAAAACCTGGAAACGCTGCGCCTCGGGTCGTCGGCCATCCATGGCGGCGGCCTTGACGCGCTGCACGTCTGCCGCCGGCTGCATCGATTGGATCTGTCCGACGCCAAGCCCGGCGCCGACGGCTTGAAGGCGATCCAACGGCTGTCGTCGTTGCAAACTCTAGAACTGGCCGGCACGACGATCGGCGACGCCGATCGGGCGCTGCTCGAACACCTGCGGAACTTGCGCACCCTCGATTTGACGCGGTCGCGGGTGTCGGCCGGCGGTTGCGACGCGTTGCGGAAGGCCCTGCCGGGCGTCGCGGTCGAATGGTCGGAACCGAACGACGCGGCGGCGCGGGCGGTGTTGGCGGTCGGCGGCAAGGTCGTCGTACAGGTCGAAGGCGACCCCGCCGAGCGAACGGTGGTCGACGCGGCGTCGCTGCCGTCGGCCTATTTCCGGGTCGTTCGCGTCGAACTGCACACCCCCGGTCCGACGTCGCTGTGGCGGCCCGAGCACGTTCTGGAAAAGCTCTCGGCACTGCATCACCCGACGTTCGACAAGCTGCGCGCCCTCGACTTCTCCGACACCCGCTTCTGCACCGACGACCTGGCGCGGCTGGCTCTTCCCGCCGGCTTGACCGAACTGTCGCTGGCGCGGACCTTGGTCGCCGACGCCGGCCTGCACTTTCTGGAAGGACTCGATTCGTTGAAGCGACTCGACCTGCGCGGCGCCCCCGTGACCGCCGAAGGCGTCCGGCTTTTGCGCGACGCCCTGCCCGACTGCCGCATTGAAAGCGACGCGACGACGCCCTCGGAAAGACCGCTTTGATGGGACTGTCCGCCGTGGAATTGTGTGGCGCCGCCGCGGCCGCCCTCGCGTGGGCGTTCGCGCTATTGCCGCTGATCGATCGCATCGGTCGGCCGCCGGAAGACGACCCGGACCCCGCGTCGCTCGCTCCGGCGGCGATGCCCACCCGCGCCTTTTGCGGCGCGGTGCTGGTCGTCTTCGGCCTGACGGCGGCGGCGGCGCTGACGGCCGCTTTCGCGCGGGCGGCCTTCACCGCCGTCTTCCCCGACCAACCGACCTATCCGCCGTACGTCTGGTACGCGGCCTTTGAATTAGCGCTGCTGCCGGTCAAGTTTTCGCTCGGCGTTTGGATCGCCCGCGACTTCGGGCGGCTGCCGGCGACCGCCGTCGGCCTGCGGTTCGACAACTGGCGGGGCGCCGCCTTGCACGGCGTCTTGCGGACCGTGGCTTGGTATCCCGCGATTTTGGTCTTCCTGGCGGCGGCCAAAGAGATCGGTCCCTCCGTCGTCCAAGATCAGGTGCTGTACTTGCGGGACGCTTCCCACCCGGTGGAGTACGCGGCGCTTGCGTTTTTGATCGTCGTCGCGGCGCCGGTCTGGGAGGAATTGCTCTTTCGCGGGGTCGCCCAAACCTGGTTGACGGCGAAGCTGCGCGGCGCCGATCGGGGGGTGTTGGCCGCCGCCTTGGTGTTCGGCGGAATGCACACCGGCTGGCCGGCGCCGCTGGCGCTGGTCATTCTGGGCGTCTGCTTCGGCGTCGCCCGGCACAAGACGAAGTCGCTGGCGTCCTGCATCGCCGCCCACGCCTTCTTCAACGGCACGATGTTCGTCGCCGCTCTACTGCAACCGAGCGCCTGACGCCGTCTTTCCAGGGAACGGTTTTGCTGGACCTTCGCACGGATTGCGCCGCTCCGCGTGGTCTTGGCCGTCACCGTCCGCGGTTCAATGGTCCGCCGCGCCGACTACAATGTATTGCTTTGTGCAATACATAGTAGTCAAGGAGGCGCACGATGAAGAAACGCGCTGCAACGACCGCGACGCCCAGTCCGCTGATGGTCCGGCTCGATGCGGAAAGCAAAAAGGCTCTGAAGGCCGCCGCCGAGTTGCGGCGGATCAGCGTCAGCGACTACGTCCGAACGGTGACCGTGGCCCAGGCGCGCCGCGAAGTCGCCAGCGCGCGCGATCAGACGATTCTGCTCAGTCCTGATGAGCAGTTGGCCTTCTGGCAGGCTCTGAACGCCCCCTTGAAGCTCACTCCGGCCCAAAAGCGGTTGGGGGCCGTCATGCGGGGCGCGAAGTGAGCGGAGTGGCGTTTCCCGCCGACTTCTCGCTCGAATCGCTTCAGCGCCGCCATCCGCGTTCGGCGTTCGACTGCGGCCAAAGCGACGTCAACGACTGGCTGCGAACCAAGGCGTTTCAAAATCAAGAGAAGCGGCTCTCCGCCACCAAAGTCCTGCTTGATCGAGAGGGCGACGTCGCGGGCTACTACACCCTGGCCACTGGGCAGGTCGATTTCGGGGATCTACCGTCGGAACTCGCCCGCAAACTGCCACGGCGAGCGCTGCCCGTGGCGATCCTGGCGTGGCTGGGTGTGTGCAAGGCTCGGCAAGGCCGGAAGCTGGGTGATCTGCTGCTCGCCCAGGCGTTGCGAGACTGTCATGAAGCGGGGCGGACGTTCGCCTTCGTCGCCGTCATTCTGGACTGTATCGATGACAAAGCCAAGGCGTTTTACCAGCGCTGGGACTTCGCCGAATTGCCCGGCAGCCCGTTCCGTCTGTTTCTGAGTTCGCGGACCCTGTCCGCCATGATGACGCCGCGGTAGTCGGCTTTTGGATGTTCGCCCCGGTGCGGCGCCCTTCTCCCCGCTCTACTAAGTCGGCATGGACGTTCGTCGGTAAGATCGCTGCCGCGCGCCGCCGCGCGCCGCCGCGTCATAGC
>JBOFFD010000408.1:0-2388 GCA_051648425.1 Planctomycetia bacterium | reverse complement strand
TGTTCCGCCCTTTCAGGGCTAGGACGACCGTCGGACTTGGGCTGGAGGACATTGGTCCGTCAGACGTAGCGGTCCAGGACCCGGCGGCTGTAGGCGTCGAGTTGGCCGATGCTGGGGACGAGGTAGCGGACGCCGTGGCGGTCGTGGATCAAGACTTGGTCGCCGGCCAGTTTGCGCAGGCTTTCCTCGCCTTTCAACTCCAAGACGGCCGGGCCGCGGTCGGTGTCGACGCGCCACGCCGGCGGCTCGACGCCGCGCACCAGGCTGACGATCCGCCGAATGATCGGCAGGAATTCACGGTCGGTCAACTCCGCCTCCAACAGCCAGCGGGCGTCGGGGGCGAGGTCGGCCAGGTCGGCGATGCAGACGATTTCCGAGCCGTCGTCGTCGACCAGGGAAATGAAATGGTTCGGGTCGGACAGCGGGAAGGCCCGCACCGGATCGACGCCGACCCACCGCTTGCCGACGGCGTCGACGACGACCAGCCGGCCGAGCGCGTCGCGCTCCAGCTTCATCGCCCGCAACGCCTCGGCCGAGGCGGCCGCCGGGGGCGTCGAACCGGTTGAGGGCGGCGGTGCGGTTCCGTTGTCGGATGAAGCGGCGTGGTCGGTCATTCGGCGGTGCCTCCCACCGACATTTCCTGTTGGGCGTTGTGCAGCCGGGCGTAGGTGCCGCCTTCGGCCAATAGCGTTTCGTGGTTGCCGATCGCCGTGATCCGGCCGCGTTCCAGGACGACCAGCCGATCGGCCCGGCGCAGTGTGCTGAGGCGGTGGGCGATGGCGATGGTGGTGCGGCCGCGGGTGAGGTTTTCCAGCGCCAGTTGGATTTCGCGTTCGGTCTCGGTGTCGACGGAGGAAGTCGCTTCGTCGAGGATGAGGATGCGCGGGTCGATGAGCAGGGCGCGGGCGATGCTGATGCGTTGGCGTTCGCCGCCGGAAAGGGCCTGGCCGCGCTCGCCGACCATCGAATCGTAGCCGTCGGCCAGGCGCAGGATGAACTCGTGGGCGCGGGCGGCGCGGGCGGCGGCGACGATCTCGGCGCCCGAGGCGTTCGGCAGGCCGTAGGCGATGTTCTCGGCGACGGTGCCGTAGAACAAGAACGGCTCTTGCAGCACCATGCCGATGTTGTGGCGGTATTCGGAAACGGGGAACTGACGGATGTCGACGCCGTCGACCAGGATCGACCCGGTGCCGACGTCGAAGAAGCGGCAGACGACGTTGACGAGGGTGGTCTTGCCGGCGCCGCTGGGTCCGACGAGGCCGATCATTTCGCCGGGGCGGATCTTCAGGTCGATGTTGTGCAGGATGCCGCGCGAGCCGTAGAGGAAGCCGACGGAGCGCATTTCGATTTCGCCGCGAAGCCGACCGGGATGGATGGGGACGGTCGGCTCGGGGACGGTCGGTTCGCGGTCGAGGATTTCCAAAACGCGATGGGCGCTGGCGGCGGCGCGCTGCGAGGCCGACACCATGCGCGACATCGATTCCAGACGGGTGTAGAAGCGGCTGATGTAGGTGACGAACGCGGTCAGCACGCCGACGGTGATGTGGGTTTCGTAGACGCGCCAGGCTCCGAGCGCCCAGACGACCAAGAGGCCGAGCTGGTTGAGCATGACGACCATCGGCCAGAAGGCGGTCCAAGTGTTGTTGACGCGGTCGTTGGCGTCGAGGACGTGCGTGTTGGCGGTGCGGAAGCGGTCGCACTCGCGGCTTTCCTGAGCGAAGGCTTTGACGACGCGGATGCCGGGGATGGTGTCGGCCAGGATGCTGGTCATGTCGGACCAGGCGCGGCCGCCGCGACGGAACCCCTGCTGCATCTTGAGGCGGACGCGGGCGATGAGGCCGCCGATAAGCGGGAACGACAGCATGGTGGCGATGCCGAGCCACGGGTCGATGGAGATGAGGACGACGGCGGTGCCGCAAATGAGCAGGAAGTCGGTGCCGAAGTCGACGAGGTTGTCGGCCAGGAAGGTGCAAAGGCGCTCGGTGTCGCTGCTGATGCGGGTGATGAGGTCGCCGGTGCGTTTGCCGGTGAAGTAGCCCAGCGACAACCGTTGCAGGTGGGCGAAGGTTTCGTTGCGCAGGTCGGCGGTGATGCGCTCGCTGACGTACGCCATGACGAAGCCCTGGGCCCAGGTGAGCAGCCAGGCGGCGACGGCGGCGGCGGCCAGCCCGCCGAGGTAGAACGGAACGAGCGCGAAGCGGCGTTTGTTGGCGGCGGCGGTGTCAACGAGCAGCTTGGCGCGGTCGGCGTCGGACAGGTCGACGCGGCGCCGAACGTTCTCGATTTCGTTCTGATAGGGAATCAGCACGTCGTCCAAGAGGGGCATCGTGAGATAGGGGGGGACCAACCCGGCGGCGGTGGCGGCCAGGGTCAGCATGAACCCCAACA
>JBOFFD010000407.1:0-5190 GCA_051648425.1 Planctomycetia bacterium | reverse complement strand
ACGGGAACGACCGCCTCGACGGCAACGTCAACGACGACATTCTGCAAGGCGGCGCCGGCAACGACGTCCTAAACGGCGAAGACGGCGACGACCAGCTTTTCGGCGGCCAAAACGGCGACCGTTTGAACGGCGGCGACGGCGACGACGGCTTGGCCGGCGGTAACTTCAACGACATCGACGTGATCTCCGCCGGCACCGGCGAAGACCGCGTCCTGCTCTCGCCGGAAGACACCGCCGTCGACTTCTCGCAGAACAGCGACGCGCGTATCAACATTCAGAACGGCACGACCCGTTGGTCGACGCGGGAACTGACGCTGGTCGACGACGCGCTGAAGGATTTGCAGGACCGCGTGCAGTCGCCGCGCATTCTTCGGCGCGCCAACGGCAACGAGCTGACGTTCGTTCGGCAGAACACGCTGGGCGGCAACGTGAAGGCCGTCAACGACGACAACGGATCCATTCGGTTCGCCAACGATGCCTTCGACGAATCCCGCGAGTTGGTCGTCGACACGGTGATCGACCAGATGGCGAAGAATTGGGACGAACCGGCGGAGATGGGCCGCAGCGATTTCCGCGACTGGAAGGCGCTGAGCAGTTGGCGGCAACGGCCGCCGGCGAATCCGGCGGCGTTCACCCGGTCGCTCGACGGCAAATGGTTCTATGCGAACACCGCGTCGTTCTCGCCGGTGGTCGAAGCCGGCCGGCAGGTCGGCCGGACCAATCCGTTCGAGGATTGGTCGACCATTTGGCAGACGTACTTCTCGATCTTCCGCACCGACGGCCAGGCGGGAATCCGGAACGGCGTGGGGCGGCCGTTCCAATCGAAGATCAACTTCGTCGACGCCTTCTTCACCGAACTGGCGGCGCGAGATACACCGCCGCAGCAGCCGGGCGGCTTGCCGCCCGGCCTGTTGGGGTGACGTCGGGTCGTCAGCGGGGGCCGTCGGCCGGCCGGACGAACAGCAGGCCGTCGTCGGCGCCCGTTTTCGCACGCCGTTTCAGAACGGCCGTCGGGTCGTCGACGCGAACCCGTTTTCGGGTTTTCCGGTCGATGGCAACCACCGCCGGCTTCGGGTGCGTCAGATGGATCGGATCGTCGGGGGCCGGCGTTTTCGGCGGCGCCAACCACGTCGCCCCCTTCGCGTCCACCCACTCGACGTCGTCCGTTCCCACCACCCTCGGCGGCGGAGCGGACGCTTCACACCCGACGGCCAACAGCAGCGAGAGAACGCTCAACGGCAGTTGCTTCACAGCCCCACCTCAAAACCCGGGGCCTTGAGGTCGTTGTTGAAAAGATGGTTGCCCGTTTCCGGGCCGAACCAGCCGAGGTTGTGTTCCACCGGTTGGCCGGCGTAAATCGAAGGCCCGCTGAAAGTCATCGTCGCGGTGCTGACGTGGCCGTCGCACCAGGCCACGTTGGTCGTCCGCCCCGAATGGCGGAAATGAATCGAAGGGTCGGGCCGAAACGACGACTCTTGGAAGGTCGGCGTCCAATTGTCGACGAAGAAGACCGGCTCGACGAACCCGTACTCGATGAGCAGCGGGTCGCCGGCGGAGTCGCTGGAAAGCAAAGCGGCGTCGGTGAACGCGACGGTGCGTTCCACCGAACCGATTTCCACCCATTGGGCGGGAACGATGAAGTTGAGCGGAAACGTGTTGCGAAACACACTGCCGCCGACGTAAGTTTCGTTGTAACCGTAGCCGCCGGTGCCGGCTTCAAAGGTGCCGGTCCCCCCCGACCCCATGCCGAACGACGCGAACGCGCCGGTGAATTCGGGGCAGCCTTTGATTCCCTCGGACTGATCCAGAAACGGGAACAACGGTCCCAGGGCGCCGTCGAACTTCGACGAACCATCGGGCGTGGCGCGTTCGCCGTGCCACCGCTGGGTGCCGCCGAAACCCACGTGCTTGTCGCCGGCGGCCGGCGGGAAGAATCGGCTGTTGGCGTCGACGTATTGATGCACCGCGAGCATGATCTGTCGCAGATTGTTTTGGCATTGGACGCGCCGAGCGGCGGCCCGCGCCTGTTGCACGGCGGGCAACAGCAACGTCGCCAAGACGCCGATGATGGCGACAACCACCAGCAATTCGATGAGGGTGAAGCCGAGACGACGGGAACGAGACACGACGCGAGAAACGGTCTGATAGGAACGCATGGCATCCTCCATTCGCCGCCGGCTCGGGCGGGCGTCCCGTGGACCACGGTACTGGAGGCGCGAAGAAACAGTGCTTCCGCGAAGGCGCGAACGCACCGTTCCCCACGGCCTGGTTCCGAGGCCCGACGGGTTGGACGACGACTGGCAGGTCTTCTGGCTCTCGGCTTCGACGGCTCGTTCCGGCCTTCCCAGGTCTTGTCGACCCAGTGGCTTCTCGGAACGAACCTCGCCGATTACAGCGGCGGCCCCGCGACGGATTTTCACCGTCTTCCCTGTTCGCGCGAGCGACAAACCCGCGACCAGTCATCTTCTTTCAATCAGACGGCAGTGTAAAGATTGACGACGCGACGGCAACCGTCGGCGTAGAATATCTTCGCGGCGGGTGCGCCGATGGAAGCTGGCGAACCCCCGGTCCAAGTCGGGCGTCTTCATTGGCCACGGTCAGAGAGACGCCCCGTCCGCGCCGTCGATCGGTTCGGCGACGAAGGCGGTTGGCGGAAGCGCGGCGGCCTTGTTTAATGCCGCCTGAAAAAAGAGAGTTCGTCGCGCCGCAAGCGTTCGTTCGCCGCGCGGCCGTCGGGGGGATCGGGTTCGTCATGAGTACGCCGGAAGTTCAGTTCGCGCAGCGTCAAACGGTGGAGCAGGTCGAGGAAGGTCGGTCGCTGGCCCCGAAATTCGACGAACACGGCCTGATTCCGGTCGTCACCACCGACTTCCACAGCGGCGAAGTGTTGATGCACGCCTACATGAACGCCGAAGCCCTCCGCAAGACCATCGAACTGGGCGAGGCGGTGTACTGGAGCCGCAGCCGACAGGTTCTGTGGCACAAAGGCGCGACCAGCGGCCTGGTGCAGAAGGTGGTCGAACTGCGCATCGACGACGACCAAGACGCCGTCTGGCTTCGCGTGGAAGTGGTCGGCGGCGCCAGTTGCCACGTCGGCTACCGTTCGTGCTTCTACCGGAGCATTCCGATCGGCGCCGCCGCGGTGAAGGCGTCCGACGGCGAGCTGACGCTTACGTTCACGGAAAACGACAAGACGTTCGACCCGAAGGCGGTCTACGGCGACGCGCCGAACCCCACCCGGCTGTAAGCCGCCGGTCCGAGACCCGCTCGGTCAACCGTTCAGGAATCCGACGTCGATTTCGTGTGGGAAGCACGCCAAGCCGTCGCCCTGCGCATCGATTGAAGGCGAGGGCGGCCGAGCATTTCGCTGTCATAGACGTTCGTCTAGGAAAAAAGCGGGATTTCCACACGGCCGGCGCTGCTGTCGCGGAGCAGGCGTCGGCGCGGGCGGCCGGGGGGAATCGGTCTCAACTTCGCGTTCGGCGCCGTCGATGGAGTAGGCGTCCACCACGAGGAGAACGCACCCAGGATGTTGCCGCTCGACAGCTTCGAGGCACTGCGGTCGTACGTCCGCGGCGTCTTGTGCGACCGCGCCGATCTCGACGAACGCACGCCGCTTTTGGAAACGCCGCTGGTCCGAAGGGGCGCCGAGTGCGGCGTCGAATTTACGCTGGTCGGTCCGCGATCGTACCGGCTGTCGGCGATCTACGAAGTCGACGCCAACCGCATCTTGTTCTACGACCACGATTTGACGCGCTTTCAGACGACGCCGGTTTCGGGCGCCACGCTGAAAACCAACGGCGGCGGCGCCGGCCCGGTGTTCAAGTCGATGTGGTCGGGCAAATGACCGGGCGGCGTCGCGGTGGAAACGCTAAGTGTCGCCGAGCGTTCGCATTCGCGCGATCCATCGATTCCTCTACTCTCTCTCGCCGAAGCAGCGCCGACCTGTTTTTTTGAACATCTACCCCCCAGAGAACACGATCCCGAAAGCGCATTTTAACCCAATGCATTTATCGCAATAAACTTACGACACCTCGAAAACCGCCCGCCCGCCGCACGTCCATAAGCGATCATGATGGAATACCTGTCGACCGATTCGATTTTTTCGTTTTCCACGGCCTCGAATGGGCCAGACGGTATTGAACTCGTGAAGACGATAGCTTAGGCTTGTGGGGGGTTGAACAGGAACGTTCCGCGACGCTGCTTGTCCGCGTTCCCTCCGATTCTCGCCGCCGCCCGACGCTTTGTCGCCGAGCGGCGGCCGGATCGAATCTCCGATTCGTCATCACGAACGAAGACCCTCCACGACCGACGCCGATCGCCGTCCGCGGCTGCTTCATCAAGCGGACGGCTTTCGCACGGAAGCGAACGAAGAGTTTACGGTTACGGCTTTGAAATCGGAAAAAAGCCAAGAGGTCGAGCGCGAAGGCGGTTTCGACCCGTCCAATTCCCGGCGGCCTCGCGCTGTCGGCGGGACGGGCGGACATTCAAGGCCCGGTCTGACATAGGGGGAACGATTGTCATGGACGGCGTAGAAAGCATCGTCGAGGAATTGTCCGCCGCCCACCGCGGATCGTTCAAGCGCGAGCACTGGGAAGGCTCGTTCGAGGAATACCTCGAGCTGGTGAAGGCCGATCCTAAGATCACGCGCAACGCCTTTCAGCGCGTGTACGACATGATTTTGTCGTACGGGGTCGAAAACTTCGAGCGAAACCGCGAAAAACTGACGCGCTACAAGTTCTTCAGCGATTCGGTGCATCGCGGAGCCGACGCGGTCTTCGGGCTTGAGAAACCGTTGAGTGAACTGGTCAACGCCTTCCGGTCGGCCGCCTTCGGTTACGGCGTCGAAAAGCGCGTGCTGCTCTTGCACGGACCGGTCGGCAGTTCCAAAAGCACCATCGCCCGGCTTCTGAAGCGCGGCTTGGAAGAGTATTCCCGCACCGACGCCGGCGCTCTGTACACCTTCGGCTGGATCGAAGACGGCGACCCGGCCTCTTACACGCCTTGCCCCATGCATGAAGAGCCGCTGAAGCTCGTGCCGAAGGAACTGCGGCCGAAAATCTTCGCGATGCTGTCGAATGAAACGCACACGGTCGACGTGAAGGGCGAACTCGACCCGTTCTGCCGCCGAATGTTCAACGACCGGTTGCGGCAGTACGACGGCGACTGGAAACGGCTGCTGCGCGACGT
>JBOFFD010000406.1:0-3684 GCA_051648425.1 Planctomycetia bacterium | reverse complement strand
TTCTCACCAACGACGACGGCATCTACGCCCCCGGCCTGCGCGCGCTGCATCGCGCTCTGCGCGCCGCCGGACACGACGTGACCCTGGTCGCCCCCGCCTCGGAGCAAAGCGCCGTCGGTCACAGCATCACCCTGTTCACTCCGCTGGTCGTGCAGGAAGTGCGCGAGGAAGGCGAACTCTTGGGCTACGCCGTCGAAGGCAAGCCGGCCGACTGCGTGAAGCTCGGCCTCGTCGAGCTATTGCCGACGATGCCCGACCTGGTCGTCAGCGGAATCAACGCCGGCTCGAACGCCGGCATCAACGTGCTGTACAGCGGCACCGTCGCGGCCGCCATCGAGGGGGCGTTCTTTCAGACGACCAGCATCGCGCTGTCGCTGCAAACGCCGGAGTCGGGCCGGTATGAACGAGCCGCAGAGATCGGCGTGCGGATGGTCCACGACCTCGTCGACCGCAAGCCGGCCAAAGGCGCGCTCTTCAACGTCAACATCCCCGACCTGACCCATCGCGACCCGATCGGCGTGCGCGTCGCCCGTCAAGGTCTTACCTGTTACCGCGAAGCGTATGAATCGCGCATCGATCCGCGCGGCCGTCGTTATTATTGGCTGCTGCCCGACGAGCTGCGCGGCGCCGAACATCTCGACGACGACTTGACGGCGCTCGCCGCCGGGTACATCACTGTCACGCCGTTGCAGTTCGACCTAACGGAGCGCCGCCGGCTCGACGCGATGCAGGAGTGGACGTGGACCCTTTAACCGAAAAACCGACGTGGTTCGCGTCGATGGTCGCACTGTCGGCGGCGACGGCCGGCGCCGCGGCGATCATCGTCGGTTTTTGCGAACTGGTTGGGCCGCGGACGTCGGCGCCGGCGTGGCAGACCTGCCTGCTGCCGGCCGCCGCCGCCGGCGCGCTCGTCGGTCTAAGCCAGCGGCGGTGGACCGCGCGGCTGGCGGCCGCGCTCCTTCTGCTGGCGGTCTTCAACGTCGGCTACGGCGAACTCGCCCGCAAGGCGACGCAGCTCGCGCGAGCGGCCGTCGCCCGCGACGCCGCGCTAAACCGGCTGCCGCCGCGCCTCACTCCCGACGAAGCGGCGCGACTCGACGAGGAAGTGAGCCGCCGGCTTCGGGAAGAGTCTAAGACGGAAGGCGTCGCCGCCCCTGAAACACCGCCGGCCGTCGTCGACCAAGCGCCGCGCGAAGCGCCGCCGACGGACGTAGGCCGGTGGTCGTGGATGACGCTGGCGGCCGCCGCCTTCACCGTCGCCGACGTTGAAAAATGGAGCCTTTGGGGAGCGCTGGCGGCGTCGCTGTACGGGGCGTTTCAAGCGGCGGCGTTCACCGTCCGCGACCCCGCCGCGCGACCGTCGAAGAAGCCGTCGAACGAGGCGTCGAATCGACCGACGGAAGCGCCGCGCGAAACCGTCGGCGGCGGTTGATCGAATCGAGGTCCACCCCGTCGAAGCGTCGAAGTCGGTCGTCGAAGGGGAGACGGGGGCGAATACCGAAAGATTTTCGCTTCGCGTGCTGTTTTCCACGTCGTTTTGCCGTTGCCGCCATTGGTAGGGCGAATACCATAGCGGCGACTTTCATTTTCGAGGCCGCGAACGGGTCGTGGTGTCATACCCATGACAGCACGCCGGCGGCGGCCCGAAGAAGGAAGGATTCGACCGAGGTCCGCCGCGGTCGAATCGAGTCGGTCGACCCGTCTTCGAGAAGCCCCCGCGACGCCGTCCTTCGGGTCGACGCGCGAAGGCCGAAACGGAAACGGGCGGAGGTTCGACGGAGGCGGTTGACGAGAGACCGGCCGGACAAGCATCGACGTAGATCTTCCGCGGAAGTCGCGTCGAGCCCGGCGTCTAAAAAGGAGGGTCGGGATCATGGCGAAGAAGAAGGCGGCCGAAGCCGCTGCGAAAGATGTGAAGTCGGAAGAAGCGGCGAAGACGGCCGCTCCCAAGGCCGCCGCTCCGAAGGCGGCCGTCGCCGCTCCGAAGACGGCCGCCGCCGCTCCGAAGGCGGCCGCCGCCAAGGCGCCGGCGAAGAAGGCCGCTGCTCCGAAGACCGCCGCCCCCAAGGCGGCCGCCAAGGCGCCGGCGAAGAAGGCCGCCGCTCCGAAGACGGCGGCTCCCAAGGCCGCCGCCGCCAAGAAGGCCCCGGCCAAGAAGGCCGCCAACGCCGCCGCTCCGAAGAAGAAGGCCCCGGCCAAGAAGAAGAGCACCTAATTCGGCTGGCTCGGAAAGGCTTCGTCGATTCGGCCCCTGGTCGAATCGCTCCCCTTCTCGATCCAATCGTCTCGCCGTGGTCCTTACCCGTCCGCCCGGCGTCCGTCGGGCGTGCGAACTCCCTTCTCGAACTTCAGCCGGCGGGCCGTTCCATCCCCGCTCGACGCCGGCGTTCGTCGGACTTCAACGCTCATGACGGAATCCCCTCCCGCCCCCGCCGCCTCGTCCCGCCTGACATCGCTCGACGCCCTTCGCGGCTTCGATATGTCCTGCCTCGTCCTCTTCGATCGCATCGTCCGCGGCCTACACGCCGCCCTCCCCAACGTCTGGATCGTCACCGCCCTTCACGCCCAGTTCACTCATCCCGACTGGGTCGGCTTCACCTTCTACGACCTCATCTTCCCCCTCTTCGAGTACATGATCGGTGTTTCCGTCTATCTTTCGGTCAGCAAGCGCCTCGCCCGCGGCGACTCGAAGATCTCCATCTTGAAACACGCCCTCGTTCGGGTCGCCCTCATGGTCCTGCTCGGCATGACCGTCAACGGCAACCTCTTGACCTGGAACCCTGCCGAGTTGCAGTTGACCTACTCCGTTCTTCAGATGCTCGCGGTCGCCTACCTCTTCGCCACGCTGTTCGTGCTGTACGCCGGGCTGCGCGGGCAGATCGTCGGCTTCCTCGTGCTGCTCGTCGGCTATTGGGCCGTGCAGACCTACGTGCCGCTGCCCGGCGAGCCGCGCGCCTTCGTCAACTGGATGGGGGCGACCGTCGAGGCGCCGGCCCACCAAGTCGGCGTCTACAAAGAAGGCAGCCATTTCAGCTACTGGCTCGACGACAAGATTTTCGGCGAATGGGATAGATGGAAAGCCGGCTGGATCGTGGAGTCGATGACCCACGGCGCTTCCGCGCTCGTCGGCGTGTTCGCGGCGCGCGTGCTAAGATCGGGCATGACGCCGTGGCGCGTCGTCTTGGCGTTGGCCGCCGCCGGCGTCTTAAGCCTAGCGGGCGGTTGGGCCTGGAGCCTGTCGTTTCCCATCATCAAGAATATGTGGACCAGCACCTTCGTCTTATGGACGAGCGGCGTCAGTTTGCTGCTCACCGCCGGCTTCTACGGCGTCGTCGACGGCCTCGGCTGGCGGCGGTGGGCGTTCCCGTTCATCGTCGTCGGCTCGAACTCCATCGTCGCCTACCTCATGTCGACCGTTCTGTCCGGCGTCGTCGGCTCGTTCACTTTTCTACTGTTGGGCGGCTTCGCGCCGTACCTCGGCAAGTGGCATCCCCTTCTCATGGCCGTCGGCTTCGCCGTCACCGCCTGGCTCGTGCTGTACCACCTCTACCGGACGAAAACCTTCGTCCGCCTGTAAGGCCCGGCCGGCGGTTCCATCCACATAGCCCGCCGCGCGAGCAAGGGATTCCGAAAACCGTGCGACGCTGATCGGTCGAGCGATCGGCAGGACGACGGTCGACCGTC
>JBOFFD010000405.1:0-4234 GCA_051648425.1 Planctomycetia bacterium | reverse complement strand
ACAACGAGGCCCGGCTGCACCAGTCGTTGGGTTACCAGACCCCGGCCGAGGTGTACCGGGCGGGAAGGTCAAAAGAGCCGGCGAGCGAGTAGCTTAAACTCGTCGGTTTTTGGTCTCGACAATCGGGTCCACTATAATCCTCCTTGTTCAAACCTAGGTATAACGCCGCCAGCGCGACTTGAGCAAGCGGCGTCAACGGAACCAGCGCGGTCGCATGTTCCAAAGCCGAAAGAGCGGCGGTCGTTAGACCCTTCCGCCAGCTCGAAAGTCCGTGCAGCTCCCAAAGCCGACCGGCGTCGGGGTGCTTTTTCAATCCTTCACAGCAGATCCGTGTTGCTTCCGCGTGGTCTCCCTCGCAGAACCGTTCAAACGCGGCGTCAAACAGCAGCTTTACGTCGGCAAGCACAGCGTTTCCCTTGACTTCGTCGGCCATTCGGCAACCAGCGTTGCTTCGATCGTCTCTCGACGAACGGCGGCGCGCCAATCAACCTTGAAATGCTCTCGACACCATCACGAATGGCTGGCTGAGCGAAGAATCGCTTGGCTGGCATCTATAGAGATTGAATCTCAATCTCTATGGAAGTTTAAGGAAACGTGTTCGCATCGTCAAGTTTGCGAGTGACTTTGAAAGAAGTGTTGGGTCGAAATCGAAGTGGCTCAACCGGCGCGGCGAAGCGGCGTCGAGGCGTCGAGAGGCGTCGCCGATCGTACTTCCAGCATCTCGACGATCGCCCCCGCCGCTCGCTGGCTGGCACCCGGCTCGCAGTACCGTCGCTTCAGCGCTTCCAGCGTCTTCTTCACCTTGGCCGTCGCCACGGGTTCGTGCAGCCATTTCAGAACGTCGGCCGCCACGTCCTTGGAAAAGTCGCGGTAGCCGAGGTATTCCGGGAAGATCTTCTGACCGGCGAGCAGATTGACCAGACAGACGAACGGCGTGTTCAAGAGCAACGGCCGCAGCACGTGGTGCGCGAACGGGCCGAAACTGTACATCACCACCGACGGTGTTCCGTGGTGCAACAGTTCCAAACTCACCGATCCTGAGACGGAAACGGCGGCGTCCGCCAGGTGCATGATTTCGGGCGTCCTGCCGAAATGAATCTCCAACGGCAGTCCGGCCGCCGCCGGCAGATTGGCCAGTTCCGCCTCCATCATCGGGCGGTGCATTTCCTTGAAGCCGGCGACTAAGAACCGCGTGCGCGGCTCGCCGCCGTGGATGTGCCGAGCCGCCTTCAGCATCTTGCGGAAGTTCCATTTCACTTCCTGCCCTCGGGAACCGGGCAGCAGCGCGACGATCTTCCGTTCCGGGCGGGCGTATTGCTCTTCGATGAACCGCGCATCGAGCGGCCGCCGTTCGATTTCGTCGAAGAACGGGTGCCCGACGTATTTCGCCTGCGGCACGTTCAAGCGCTGGTACCACGCCTCTTCAAACGGCAGGCTGCACAACACTTGGTCGAAATCACGGCGGACCCGCGCCACCCGCCACGACCCCCACGACCAAATCTGCGGCGGGATGTAGTAGACGGTGGGGATGCCCATCTGCTTGGCGGCGGCCGCCACGTGCCAGTTGAAGCCGGGGTTGTCGATGCAGACGACGACGTCGGGCCGTTTCGCGGCGAAGAGCGCTTTCGCTTTCTTCAAAAGTCCAAGCATGAACGGTACGCTGGCGATCGCCGCCTTGAACCCCATGATCGGTTTGTCGGCGAGCGGGTACACCAGGTCGACGCCGGCCGCCTTCATGCGGTCGCCGCCGAAGCCGTCGGCCGTCGCGCCCGGATCCAACGACTGCAAATCGCGGAACAGATTGCCCGCGTGCAGGTCGCCGCTGGGTTCGCCGGTGGAAATGAAATAGCGCATCCGCAATCGCCTCCGCCGAAGAACAATTTCAGTCGGCGATGTAACGCGGCCGCCGATTCCCAACAAGACCGGTTGATTCCGTCCGCGGCCGGCGAAGCCGTCTGGCGGCGACTTTCCGCAATTGCTAGCCTACACTGAAAGAAAGACGTGAGACGCCGACGCGAGGGGGCCGCCAGCCCGCGAAATTAAAGCCCGGCGTGTTTTCGAGTTGGAAGCGAGGAGTGTCGAATGCGAACGGGACGTTGCACCCGGAACTGGTGCCCCCTGCTTGGCGCGGCGTACGCGCTGTTGGCCCTCGCCGCCGCGACGACCGCCGACTCGGCGCGCGCCGCCGATGCCAAACCCGCCGATCCGAAAGCGGCCGAACCAGAGACGCCGAAACGGTTCGACCCCACGCGCGGCCAAACCAATCATGCCAAACGCGGCTTCCGTACCTCGCTGCTTCCCGGCGAAGAAGCCTTCGAGCCGTTCGCGCCGGCCAAGAAGCCGACCGACACGGATCTCGACTCCTTGGAATCCGAAAAAGCGTTCGTCGTCGGCTACATGCACCTGCAACGCAAGGATCTGCAGAAGGCGCTGCAAGTCTTCCGCGCCGGCTTGAAACGAGACCCCGCGTCGCTGCCGTTGTTGGAGGAACTGGTCCCCCTCTGCTTCCGGCTGGAGAAGCCCGACGAGGCGATGGACTATTGCCGGAAGGCGTTGGAACTCGATTCCGACAACGTCGCGCTGCTGCAACTTTTCGGCCTGCGGTCGGCGGAAATCGGCCGGCTGGACGACGCCGCCACGGCGTTGGAGAAGGCGAAGACGACCCTCGCAGAGGCCGACGGCGACTTGGGCCGTTACCTGGAAATCTGCGACGAGCTTGCCGCCGTCTTCGAGCAGAAGAAAGACTACGCGGGGATGGCCCGCACCGTCCGCGTCATCCTCGACGAACTGAAAAAGCCGCACGACGCCGCCTCCGGCCTGTCCGCCTCCGAACGTCAACGGTACGACCGCCAACAGGTCCGGTATTACGCCGCCCTCGCCAAAGCCTTGATCGAGCAAAACAAGGGCGCGGAGGCGGTGACGACGTTGCAGGAAGGCAATGAAGCCGACGGCCGCAGCGGTCGGCTGCTGCTTCCGCTTGCCGAGGCCCGCTTCAAGGAAGGGCAATACCCTGAAGCCCTCGCCGACATTGAAAAGTATTTGAAACTGCAACTGCCGAACGAAACCGCTCTGAACCTCTACGAACAAACCCTGGTGAAACTGGGCCGTGAGAAAGATCTGCTGCCGGCCTTGGAGCAAAGCGTCGCCGGCAATCCGCAGAACGTGACCATCGCCCGTTACTTCGCCAAGAAGTTGCTCGACGCCAAGCAGTACAAACGGGCCGAGGAGCAGTTGCTGAAGCTTTCGGGCGATCAACCGTTGAAGGCGGCCAACAACCCAGAAACGATGCAGCTTCTCGCCCGCGCCTACCGCGAGATGGATGAACCGGGCAAGCTGTTGGAGACCCTGGCCGGCAGCCTAATGCCGAACCAGTTTCAAGACGACCAGCGCAAGGAAGTGGCGACCGCTCAAATCAGAGCCGTCAGCCAAGACAAGTCGCTGGTGGTGAAGATGGCCGAGGCCGCCCGCAAGTTGACGCCCGACGGCAAGCCGCCGGCCGACCGTCGGAACCCCGCGCACTTCTACAGCCTCTACGTCATGGCGCACGTGGCGGCGCAGGCCAAGGAAGTCGACCTCGCCAAAGAGTTTTACGAGCGATGCCTCGTCGAAAAGCCCGAAATCTCGCAGCTTCGGCTTGAACTGATCGAACTGCTTTTCAAAAGCGAACGGTACGCCGACGTCGTCGCCGCCGCCGACCGCGGCATTGAACGGATGCCCAGCGAGTTCGACTTCTTCGAGTACAAGGCTCGCAGCCTGGCGATGCAGGAACGCACCGACGACGCGGTGAAGGTCATCAACGACCTGATCGAAAAAGTGCCGGAGCGCGAAGCCCTCGTCAGCGCGAAATTGGTGCTCGCCTGGGTCTACCAGCACGCCAAGGAGTGGGTGAAGGCGGTGGAGGTGTGCGAGGGCGTGGTCAACGAATTCCCGAACAGCCGCCGAATGCCGTTCGTCCGCTACATGCTCTCCAATATCTACACGTTGAAGGGCGACTTCGCGAAGGCCGAAAACCAGTTGCTGCAACTCGTGGAAGGCGACCCGGAAACGATCTTCCCCAGCATCCAGGCCGCCGCCAACAACGACCTCGGCTACATCTGGGCCGACGAAGGCAAGAACTTGAACCGCGCCGAACAGATGGTGCGCAAGGCGCTGAAGATCGACCCGGCGAACGCGGCGTATCTCGACAGCGCCGGCTGGGTGATGTTCAAACAAGGCAAGTACGCCGACGCCAAAA
>JBOFFD010000404.1:0-5937 GCA_051648425.1 Planctomycetia bacterium | reverse complement strand
AGCGGCGCGTCCTTCGTTCGTCGACTATCGAAGGTATAGGACGCGCCGCGGCGGAAAGCGGCGGCTAACAAGTGGACATTGACTACTTCCAGCGGCGCACGCGGAGAACCGGCGGGTCACGCCAAAAGCGCGTCGACCGGTCGACCCCACGGCGCCAGGGTGAACGCCCGGCCGAGCCGATCGACGATTTCCGTGGTTGGGGAGACGCCGAGGCAGCGATACAAGGTGGCGACGACGTCGGCGGGGGTCGTCGGCAGGTCTTTGGGGAAGGCGCCGATGCGGTCGCTGGAGCCGTAGACGAACCCGCGCCGCACGCCGCCGCCGGCTAGTAGCAGGCTGTAGCAATGGTTCCAGTGGTCGCGGCCTTGGCCTGCGTTGATCCGCGGCGTTCGACCGAATTCGCCCATCACCGCCACGAACGTTCGGCCCAGCAGACCGCGCCAGGAAAGATCGGTCAGCAAGCTGGAAACGGCGGCGTCCATCTGCGGCAGCAGTTCGTTTTTCAGCCGATTGAAGTTGTCGCCGTGGGTGTCCCACGTCGCGTTGGCGTCGGGCGCCCAAGACACCGTCACCACCCTGGCGCCGGCTTCAACCAGTCGGCGGGAAAGCAGCACGCTTTGCCCGTAAATGTTGCGGCCGTAGGCGTCGCGCACTGCGTCCGGCTCACGATCGAGACGGAACGCTTTCTGAGTGGCCGGCGACGACAGCAACTCAACGGCGCGGCGGCGGAAGGCGTCGACCGTCCGCAACGTCCGGCCCGCCTCGCCTGGGGCCGGCGGCTGATCGATCGTTTGCAGCAGTGTGTTCCGCAGCGTCAAACGATCGGCGGGGACGTCGTCGGCGGGCGTCAGTTCGGGGATGGAAAAACCGGCGGCGTTGGGGTCGCGCAGGATGAACAGCGGATCGTGCGACCGGCCCAGCCAGCCGCCGAAGAATCCCGGCTGCGGCGGACCGCCCCGCCCTTCCTGCGTGATGTACGGCAGGCTGACGAACGGCGCCACCGCCGTCGCGGGCGGCCGCTTCAGCGCGGCGACGCTGCCAATCGCGGGGTAGTCCTCGGCCGAGGCGGCGCCCCCCTTCTCGCCCCGGTCGTGACCGGTCAAACTTGTGTACACGGCCGCGCCGTGCGCGTTGTTGACCGAATGCCGCATCGACCGCACCAATGTGCATTCGTGCATCCACTGTGCCAGCTTAGGAAGGTGTTCGCCGAACGAAACGCCCGGCAGACTGGTGGCGATCGGCTTGAACGGCCCGCGGATTTCGGGCGGCGCCTCCGGTTTCAAGTCCCACATATCGAGGTGGCTGGGGCCGCCGTTGAGAAAGACGACGATGCAATGGTCGGCGGTCGCCGGCGGCGCGTCGGCCGTCGAGCCGCTCGCGGTCGAACCGAAGGCGGCCAAGCCGCTGGCTTGCACCATGCGGCGTCGAACCAAAAATTCCGCTTCGCTCGCGCGATTCATGAGGAAGCCTCCGGCGGTGGGTGACGAAAGCGGTGGGAAGGAGATGTTTTCAGTGTACCCGTTTCTCGCGCCGGACAACAGCGAAAACACGTTTACTCGGAAAAGTCGCGCGGAGTCATTCGTCCTTCGGTTCGCCGACCTGCGACCAATCGACCAGGTCGATCGGGTCGGGCAGCATCTGCGACAGCGAACCGCGCTTCACCACTTCGTACCCCCGGCCGCCGCGGCTGGTCGTCGGATACTTGCCCCGCCGGCACTCGATCGGCTCCTTCCGGCCGGGACTGACAAGCCGGAGACACTCGCGGTACCCGGAAAGCATGTACGCCCCCAGACACAGCGCCTTGCCTTCCAACTTGATGCCGCGGACGCCCTTGCCGGCCCCTGAAAGCACGTTGATTTCGCCGATCGGAAAGTGGATGACGTGGCCGTCGTCGGCCGCCAGGAAGATCGTTTCGTGGTCGACGTTCGGCGCGCCGACGAACACGACCGAATCGCCGTCGTCCAACCGAGCGAACCGTCGGCCGGCTTTGGTCGATTCGGTGGCGTACGGCCCTAACGGCGTTCGCAAAACCTGGCCCTGGGCGGTCGCCGCCACGATCTGCCACTCGCCGTTCGCGTCCGGAAAGTACATCGGCCGACGCGGCGGCAAAAGGGCGCCGTCGGGCGTGAACCGCGGGTCGGTCGTGAAGGCGCCGACGACGACGACGCCGTCGCGCAAACGAAAGAACTTGCCGATCGGCTCGCCGTAGCCCGAACTGGCCGGCACGGCGTCGACGCGCATGGTGTAAGAGAAGCCGTCGCTGGTGAAGAACACGACGAAGTCGTGAGTGCTGCCGGGTAAGACGGCCAGCACTTCGTCGGCCTCGCGGACGCGCGTCGTCTCGACCGACTGCAATCGACCGACGCGCTTGATCCACCCGCCCTTCGTCAACACGACGTTGGTGTTTTCGCGGACGATGTACGCCTCGGGGTCGAACTCCGGCGTATCCGTTTCGTCGGCGATGCGGGTCCGCCGGGGGTCGGCGTATTTCTCGGAAAACTCGGTCAGTTCCCGACGGATTTCACCCCGCAGCCGCGCTTCCGACGCCAGAATCCCTTCGATGCGGGCGGCCTCGCGCTGTTTCTCGCGCAGCTCGTCCATGATCTTTTTCATTTCAAGCTGGCCGATGCGGTACAAATTCAGATCGACGATCGCCAGCGATTGGTCTTCGTCGAGCGGGAACGCGCCGCGCAGTTTAAGAGCGGCGTCGGCCCGACCGTTGCTTTGGCGAATGAGCCGCAGTGCTTCGTCGAGCGCGTCGAAGATGATGCGGAAGCCTTCCAGGATGTGAATCCGTCGTCGCAACTGTTCCAACAGGAATTCAAACCGGCGGCGCACCGTCGCCAGTCGGAACAGAAGGAATTGGTTCAACATCTCGACGACGCCGATCCGCTTCGGTTGCAAGTCCTCTTGCGGCGCGTTCGGGCCGGACGGTATCAGACAGGTGAAGTTGCACGCGAAATTCGACTGCAGATCCGTGTGTTTGAAGAAGTACGCCATCACCGCCTCGGCGTCGGCGTTCTCGACCAGTTCGACGACGATGCGCATGCCGTTGTCGAGGCTCGATTCATCGACCATGTTGGCCACCATCGGCAGCTTCCGCTGCGCGATGATCTCGCCCATCTCGGCCAGCATCCTCCCCTTGTCGACGCCGTACGGAATGGAACTGACGATGATCTGCGGCGGCGGCGCGGTCTTAGCCCCCTTCGCCGGTTTGGGTCGTTCGACCTTCCACTCGCCTTGCACGCGGATCGACCCCTGCCCCGTTTCATAGATGGCGCGGAGTGCTTTCTGATCGATGATCATTCGGCCGCCGAGCGGGAAGTCGGGGCCGCGGATCGGTCCGCGGTGCAACCCAACAAGGTCGGCGGTCGCGCAATCGGGTTGGTCGATCAGTTTGATGCAGGCTTTGACTAATTCACCGATGTTGTGCGGCGGAATGTTCGTCGCCATACCGACGGCGATGCCCGACGACCCATTCGCGAGCAGGTTCGGGTAGCGGGCCGGCAGCACCACCGGCTCGACGTTTTCGCCGTCGAACGTCGGCCGCATGTCAACCGTGCGCTGATCGAGTTCGGCCATCAATTCTTCGGCGAGCGGCATCAACTTGCATTCGGTGTACCGGTAGGCGGCGGGTGGATCGCCGTCGACGCTGCCGAAGTTGCCGTCGCCGAAGACCAGCGGGTAGCGCAGCGAAAAGTCCTGCGCCATGCGGACGAGCGCGTCGTAGACCGATTGGTCGCCGTGCGGATGGTAAGACTTCAGCACTTCACCGATGACGCCGACGCACTTACGCGCCCGGCCGTCGGCGCGAAATCCTTCGCGAACCATCGCATACAAGATGCGTCGTTGCACCGGCTTCAAACCGTCGCGGGCGTCGGGCAGCGCGCGGCCGGAAATGACCGACACCGCGTAATTGAGATACCGGCGGCGCGTTTCGTCGCTGATGTTGATCGGTTCGATGTTCTCGGCCATGCGCCGACCTTCCTCGTCTTACCGGCGCCGGCCTAAACGATGAAAGGGACGGTCCGCGCGGTTCAAACACTCATACGCGATCGACGCGGGATTTCTCCGCTCGGTCAGTGGGCGGCGATCGACGCTTCGTACTGTTGCTTCGACAACAGTGCGGACACGTCGGGCGAGCCGGCGACGCGCACGCGGATCATCCAGCCGGCGCCGTACGGATCGCCGCTCAAAACCGCCGGATCGTCGACCGCCTTCTGATTGACTTCGACGACTTCCCCGGCCACCGGCGAATACAGGTCGCTCACCGACTTCACCGATTCGACCACGCCGAACGGCTTGCCCGGCTCGACCTTTTTGCCGACGGCGGGCAATTCGAGGTAGACGATGTCGGTCAACTGCTCGACCGCGTGCCGGCTGATGCCGACCGTGGCGACGCCGTCGGCCAGATGCACCCACTCGTGACTGGCCGCGTAAAGCAGTGATTGCTCATCCATGAGACGGAGTCCTTCGACGATAGAACGGCAGCGCCACGACCTCGGCCGGGACGACGGCGTCGCGAACGACGACGCCCGCCTTCGCGCCCACGGCCGCCACGGCGGGGGCAATGTAACCCATTGCGACGGCCGCGTCCACCGTCGGCGCGAACGTGCCGCTGGTGACCACGCCGATCGGTTCATCGCCGGCCGTCGCACCGGCGGCCACGATCGCACAGCCTTCGCGCGGCAACCGACGGCCTTCGACGCGCAGACCGACCCGCACGCGGCGGTCGGCCGGCCGGTCGGCCAATGCCTCTTGGCCCAGGAACGGCGTCGCCTTCGGCTTCGCCGACCGCCCCAGCCCCGCCTGCACCGGGTCGATCGTTTCGCTCAGTTCGTGGCCGTACAGCGGCATGCCCGCTTCCAGCCGCAGCGTGTCGCGGGCTCCCAGACCAACGGCCTTGCCGCCCTCGGCGACCAAGCTTTCCCACAGGTGAACCACGGCGTCCGCCGCAAGAATCATTTCGACGCCGTCTTCCCCGGTGTACCCCGTTCGGCTGACCAGCACGGGTCGGCCGCCGAACCACGCTTCCGCGGAGCGGTAGTTGCCAAGCTGTTCCAGGGTCGCCCCTTCGATCAATCGCTGCGCCGTTTCGATCGCCGCCGGACCTTGGCAGGCGATCATCGACCAATCGAACGTAGCGTCGACGATTTCGACGTTGAAACCGGTTTGATGCCGTTGCAGCCAGTCGAGGATTTTCGGTCGATTGGAAGCGTTGACCACCAACAGATATTCGTTGTTCGGCCGCCGGTACACGAGCACGTCGTCAAGTACGCCGCCGGCTTCGTTCAAAACCAGCCCGTACCTCACCTGCCCCACGGCCAAGTCGGCGACCGAGCATGTGACGACGCGGTCGAGAAAACGGACGGCGTCGGCTCCGAAGAAGCGAAGTCGGCCCATATGACTAACGTCGAAGAGGCCGAGGGCGCCGCGAGTGGCGTTGTGTTCCTCGACGATCGACGTGTAGACGACGGGCATGTCCCAGCCGCCGAAATCGACGATCCGTCCGCCGTGTGCCTCGTGCCAGCCGTACAGCGGCGTCCGCATCCCCATGACCTTCCGCCCTTTCCCTCGCCCGTTCTTCCATGAAACCGAGGGCTACCGTACGGGGCTGGGCGCCCGGCGGCGAGACCCGGCGGTTGCTGGACGCCGCCGCCGCCGTACCATTGCTGAATTGGAAGTCGGCCGTCGAGAGCGCCCGGCCCTATTGAAACCTCTCCCGCGAGGCCGCATGACCGCGAAGAATTCGACGCACCGTTCCGCGGGCAACGACTTCGGCAAAACCGACGCCGCCATCCCAAAGGCGACCGTCGCCCGACTCAGCTTGTACCTTCGGCAACTGGAAGTTCTGGAACGGCGCGACGAAACCACGGTCTCCAGCCAGCGACTGGGGTCGGCGGTGAACGTCACCGACGCCCAGGTGCGGAAGGACTT
>JBOFFD010000403.1:0-3018 GCA_051648425.1 Planctomycetia bacterium | reverse complement strand
CGGTCGCCGATTGGACGGTCGCCGTCAGGCGGTCTAAGATCCAAAGCTGTTCCGGCGGCAGCGCGGCGGGGTCGACCGGGCCGGGGGTGTAGCCTTCCAGATTCATCAGGATGAACTTGGAGGCGTTGAAGATCTTCGTTCCGAAGTTGCGGCCGGCTTCGAATTTGTCGCTGACGTTCACTTCCCGGCCGTCGGGCAGTTTTTCCTTCGTCACCGGCAGACGCACGTCCTGCGTTTCAGTGGTCATCTGCGTCAAGGTGAAACGCATGGCGTCGGCGCCGAACTTGGCGATGACGTCGAACGGGTCGACGCCGTTGCCCAGCGTCTTCTTCATCGGTCGACCGAGGCCGTCTTGAATGACCGGGTGGATGAAGACGTCCTTGAACGGCACTTCGTTCAGATTGAATTGGCTCATCACCACCATGCGGGCCACCCACAGGGTGATGATTTCGCGCGCGGTCGAAAGGAGGCTGGTCGGGTAGTAATACTTGAGTTCGGGGGTCTTTTCCGGCCAGCCGAGCGTGCTGTGCGGCCACAAGGCGGAACTGAACCAGGTGTCTAAGACGTCGGGGTCGCGTTCGAGGGCGTGGCCGGGGACGGCGTCGGCCGCGAGGTCGCCCAGTCCGGAAATGAGCCATTGGCCCTGTTCGTCGTCGCGGCGCCAGGCCACGTCTTCCCGGCCGGCGAACGCGGTCTTCAGATCGTCTTCGGCGCACGTCTTACAGTACCAGATGGGAATCTGGTGGCCCCAGTACAACTGGCGGCTGATGCACCAGTCGCGCTTGGCGCTAAGCCAGGAAATGTACATGTCGGCGTAGCGGGACGGGTGGATGCGCACCCGGCCGTCGCGCACCGCGTCCATCGCCTTCTCGGCCAGTTCGTCCATGCGGATGAACCACTGGTCGGACAGGTACGGTTCGACGATGCTCTTGCTGCGGTCGCTGTGCGGCACGGAGTGTTTGTAAGAGTCGATCTTTTCGATGAGACCGAGCGCGTCGAGGTCGGCGACGACCGCTTTCCGCGCTTTGAAACGGTCGAGTCCTTCGTACTTGCCGCCGGCGGCGTTGATCTTACCGTCGGGCGACAACAGATTGATCATCGGCAGGCCGTGGCGTTGGCCGCAGAGGTAGTCGTTCGGGTCGTGCGCCGGCGTCACTTTCACCACGCCGGTGCCGAAAGCCGGGTCGACGAGCACGTCGTCGCCCACCACCGGAATGAGCCGATCCATGAGCGGCAGGCGAACCATCTTACCGATGAGATCTTTGTATCGCGGGTCGTCGGGGTGGACGGCGACCGCCGTGTCGCCGAGCATTGTTTCGGGGCGGGTGGTGGCTACCACCAGCACGCGGTCGGTTCCTTCCACCGGGTAGCGGAAGTGCCACAGGTGACCGTCGATTTCCTGGTCGTACAGTTCGTCGTCGGCGACGGCGGTCTGTAAGACGACGTCCCAATTCACCAGTCGTTTGCCGCGGAAGATGTAGCCGTCGCGAAACATGTCGAAGAAGGTGTGGCGCACCGCCTTGGCGCAGACGTCGTCGAGCGTGAAGCGCCAGCGCGCCCAGTCGCAACTGGCGCCGGTGGCTTTAATCTGCCGGCGGATGCGCTCTTCGTACTCGTCCTTCCAGGCCCAGATGCGGGCGACCAGCGCGTCGCGGCCGACGTCGTGCCGGGTCTTTTTCTCTTCCTCGAACAGCCGGCGTTCCACGACGGCCTGGGTGGCGATGCCGGCGTGGTCGGCGCCGGGCATCCACAGCGTTTCAAACCCCAGCATCCGCTTGTACCGCACCACCACGTCTTGCAGCGTGGCATTGAGGGCGTGCCCCAGGTGCAGGGCGCCGGTGACGTTCGGCGGCGGAATGACCACGGCGAACGGCGGTTTGTTCGGATTTGGTTCGCTGTGGAAGTAGCCCTTCTCGTCCCAGAAACGGGTCCACCGGTCCTGAATCGCTTGCGGGTCGTACTGGTTGAGGCTGCTCATGCGGTCGCGGTTCCTAACGGACTTTGAAGCTGGTGTGGTTGTACGGCGGAAGAGGCCCGGACCCAAGGGACGGTTCGGCCGGCGCCGATCGCGTAGGATGTCGGCGACTTGGAACCGGGCGGAGGGATGGGATGGCGGAACGAAACGGCACGACGCCGACCCTTGGCGCCGCGCTGGCGGCGGCGGCGGTGGGGCTGCCGGCGGCATGGCCGATCGTCGCGGCGGCGGCCGACCCCGCCACCTGGTCCGACGCCCTCGGCGACGCTTCACGCGCGGCCACGCTGGCGGCAGTGACCGGATTGCTGGCCTTGGGAACGGCGGCGCTGGCGGCGCCGCTGGGCTTTCTGGTGGCGGTGGCGTTGGTGCGGCTGCCGAACTTGCGGTGGTTCGCCCTGGCGTTGGCGACGGCGGCCGTGGTGCCGTTGCCGCTCTATGTCGGCGGTTGGCTGGCGGTGGTAGGCCCCGGCGGGCCGGCGGCGCCGTTCGTCGAGCCGTCGTGGGTCTTACGCGGGTGGCTGCCGGTGCTGGTCGTCCATGCGACCGCCGCCCTTCCTTGGACCGCCGCGCTCTACGCGCTGGCCCTTTCGACGACCGACCCCGCCGCCGAAGAGCAGGCGCTGCTGGATGTCGATCCGTGGTCGGCGTTCGCCGTCGCCGTCGGTCCGCGAATGCGCGCGACGACGCCGCTGGCCGTGCTGGTCGCCGTCGTCCCCGTATTGACCGACATGACGGCCACCGACTTGTTCGTCGTCCGCAGCGCCGCCGAGGAAGTATTGAAGCAGTTCGAGACCGGCGGTTCGGCGCGCTCGGCGACGCTGTTGACACTGCCGTTCTTCGCCGCGACGGTTTTTCTGGTCGGCCGCGGTTTGTCGCGCTTTGTCGGCTCGGCCGAGCTTCCCGCCGCGCCGCGATCTTTGCCGCTTGATGCGTGGGGAATCGCGGTTTTGGCGGCGGCCGCGGTGGCGACGGCGCTGGCGGTGTTGCCGCTCGTTGGATTGGGTTGGCAGTTGGGACTGTCGACCGACGCCGCCAATCCAGCC
>JBOFFD010000402.1:0-2738 GCA_051648425.1 Planctomycetia bacterium | reverse complement strand
GTGGTACGACGCCGTCGGTCGCACCGATCGGTCCGATTTCTTTCAGACGCTGCTGCGGCAGACGACGCCGCCGGCGCTGCGCCGTCGGTGGGGCGAACACTACACCCCCGACTGGACGGCCGACGCCGTGGTGAAGTCGGTGTACGAGCCGGGGCGAACGTGGGTCGATCCATCGGTCGGCACCGGAGTCTTCGCGCTGGCGCTTGCTCGACGCGGCGACGCGACGTTCACGGGGTTCGACCGCAATCCGTGGACGTTGCTGGCCGCGTTGGCCAACGCGGCGCGGGCGTGGTCTTGGTCCGACCGAGGAACCGATTTCGTCGCGCCGCTTGAGTGCCGTGACTTCTTGGCGGACGATTCGTCGGACGGCCCGCGCTTCGACCGCGTGCTGGGCAACCCGCCGTGGCAGTCGTGGGACGTGGCGGCGGCGTTGGGAATGCGGCCGGCGCTCGACCAGTGGCGGCGCTACGGCCTGTTGGTCGAGAGCGGAATGGCGTCCGTGTTGGGCGGGTCGAAGAAGGAACTCGCCGGCCTGTTCGTCGCGGCGGCGGCCGATCGGCTGCTGGCAACCGACGGCTTATTGTCGATGGTGCTGCCGTTGTCGCTGGTGCGGTCGTCGGTCGGCGGCCGAGGTTTACGCGGCTGGCGATTGCCCGACGGCGCCTCGCTGGCGCTGAAACGGGTCGACGACCTTTCCGCGCTGGCGGTCTTTCCCGGGGCCGCCGTGCAAGCGGCGCTGTTGGTCGTGCAGCGCGATTGTGAAACGACGTACCCCGTCCCGTACTACCGCTGGACGACGGCGGGCGTCGAACCGCCCGCCGAGACGGCGGCGCCGTCGGACGCCAGTGACGACCGGTCGTCACTCGCCATCCACGGCGGCGACCGCCTGGAACGGGTGGTCGGGCCGTGCGACTACACGCCCCGGTTGGGCGTGAATCCCGGCGGGGCGGCGGGCGTGTTCTGGATGGAACGGCTGGCCGTGCAGCCCGACGGCCGATGGCTCATGCGGAACCTGAGCGACCGCGGCAAACGGACCATCGAATCCGTAGAGGCGGCTTTAGAACCCGACCACCTGTTTCCCGCCCTGTTGGGGAAGGACGTGCGCGGCTGGCGGGCGGTTCCGTCGGCGTGGGTGCTGATCGTCCAAGATCCGGTGCGCCGCCGGGGCATCGATATGGAGACGCTGCGACGAACGGCTCCTGCCACCTTCGCGTATCTGGAACGGTTCGAGGCGGTTTTGTCGCAGCGGGCGATCTTGCGGCGGTTCTTCAGCCGACCAACGAAAAACGCGGTCGGCGCGCCGACCCCGGCGCCGTTTTACTCGCAGTTCAACGTCGGCGACTATTCCTTCGCGCCGGCCAAGGCGACCTGGAACCGTCTGGGCGGCAAGATGGCGGCGGCGGCCGTCGACGCGCTGGACGGTCGGCCGATCCAGCCACAAGACACCCACGGCCTGTTCGCGGTGGAAACCCGTTCGGAGGCCGACTACCTTTGCGCCTTGCTCAATAGCATGGAGGTGCGACGAGCGCTGGCGGCGTTCGCGCCGGTGGGCACGAAAAGCTTCGCGACGCCGGGCGTCGTCGGTCGGCTGCGGCTGCGGCGGTACGACCCGGCCGACGACCGTCACCGACGGTTGGCGGCCCTTGGTGGCAGAGCGGCGGTCGAAACCGCCGCGACCGGGGCGCCGTCGAGCGAAACGACCGCCGACCTGAACGAGGCGTCCGCCGACTACTGGTTCGGCGGCGAAGGAACCTGACCCGTGAAAGTCCTCTTTCTGCACGGCTGGCATTCAGTGCCGGGCGGCGTAAAGCCGACCTACTTGGCGGACCACGGCTGCACCGTCTTAAACCCGGCGATCGATGACGACGACTTCGTCGCGGCGGTGGCGACGGCGCAGGCGGTGTTCGACGCCGAACGGCCCGACGTAGTGGTCGGATCGTCGCGCGGCGGGGCGGCGGCGATGAACCTCAAGGTCGGTTCGACGCCGCTGGTGTTGCTCTGCCCGGCCTGGAAGCGGTGGGGCGCGGCGCGAAAAATCAAGCCGGGCGACGTAGTGTTGCACGCGCGGGCCGACGAGACGATTCCCTACGAGGAAACCGTCGAATTGATTTCCCGCAGCGGCTTGGAGCGGGACGCGTTGATCGACGTGGGGATCGACCATCGACTCGCCGACCCCGAACCGCTGGAGGCGATGCTGCTGGCGGTTCAGAACGCCTGTCGGCGAATGGTGTAAGACCGAACGGTCTTAGTCGGAACGATCCCGCCGAGGGCGGGTGGATTCGATCTTAGAAGCCGACGGGGGCGGTTTCGCCGCCGGCGCGGGTGGCCATCGCCTGCCAGACGTCGACGGCGACCGAGTCGGAAATGAAGTGGACGGCGCCGTCGCCGAAGAGCATGTGGACGCCGCCGGTGTGGAAACTCCAGTAGTCTTCGTTGTGGGCCTGCGGGTCGTTCGGGGTGCGATTGCCGTCGTCCAAGCCGACCGGCCCCAAGACCATGATGAACGCCTCTTCGGCGGGGTAGGGGGTCTGAAGCGAACCGCCTTCGCCTGGCGGCGTCGGGTGGCACCAGCCTTCGTTGACGCGGCCGGTCCAGGTGACTCGGCTGATGTTGTGGCTGCGCTCGCCGACGACCATCGTCTTGGCCGTGCCGTCGAGGAAGCCGCCGAACTTTACGCTGCTGTCGCGGAAGAAAGCCCCCGCGCCGTCGTCCAGGTTGTCTTCCACTTCGCCCAACCC
>JBOFFD010000401.1:0-3718 GCA_051648425.1 Planctomycetia bacterium | reverse complement strand
CCGTTCTCTCCAAGGCGGCGGCGCCTCCGCCCTTTCCTCCCTTCGCCGTAGAATGTTTCATACATTCCGAGGAATGCGCGCGGTTTCCTCCGACGGCCGGTCCGCGACCGGCCGCCGCCGCTGGACGCCGTCGTCGCGGCGAGGTAGGCTGCGCGCATTCCGTCGACGCCCCGCTCGGGCCGCGCCGCCGTCACCGCCCTGAAGGGAGCCAGAGTCGATGTCGAACCACCCCGAGCCGCTCATCGGCATCGACCTGGGCACGACCAACAGCGTCGTCGCTTACATCGATCCGCACGGCCGGCCCTGTTCCCTGCCCAACTCGGAAGGCGACCTGCTGACCCCCAGCGTCGTCTTCTTCGAGCGCGACGGCGGCCCGGCGATCGTCGGCAAAGAAGCGATCAAGGCCGGCCTCTTGGAACCCGAGGGGATGGTCGAGGCCGTCAAACGCGACATGGGGAAGAAGTTCTTCCACCGCCCCATCCACGGCCGCCAGCTTCCCCCCGCCGCCATTTCCGGCGTCGTGCTGCACCGCGTCTGCGAAGACGCCCGCGAACGCACCGGGCCGTTTCGCCGCGCGGTCGTCACGGTGCCGGCCTACTTCAACGAGCCGCGCCGCAAATCGACCATGGACGCCGCCCTCATGGCCGGCCTGGAAGCGGTCGAACTCCTCAACGAACCGACCGGCGCCGCCCTCGCCTTCGGCTACGAAATGGGGGTCTTCACCCACGAAGGCCGCATCGCCGCCATCGAAACCAAAGTGCCCGGCCAGTTCACGCTGCTCGTCTACGACCTCGGCGGCGGCACCTTCGACGTCACCCTCATGAACATCCGCGACCGCCATTTCCAAGCCCTCGTCTGTGACGGCGACGTGCAGCTCGGCGGCCGCGACTGGGACGAACGCATTCTGCGGTTCGCCGTCGACGCCTTCCGCGAGGAAACCGGCGTCGAACTGACCGAACACCCCGAAACGATGGCCGCCCTGTCCGTGCAGTGCGAGGATGTGAAAAAGACTCTTACGCAGCGCACTCGCGCCACCTTGCGCGTTTCGCTCGACGCCGACAAAATCGCCATCGAACTGACGCGCGACGACCTGCGCGATATGACCGCCGACCTGCTTTCGCGCACCCGTCTCACCTGCGAACTGGTGATGATGGAAGCGAAGCTGGAATGGAATCAAGTCGACGCGATCTTACTCGTCGGCGGGTCGTCGCGCATGCCGATGGTGCGCGACATGCTGGTGGAATTGACCGGCATCGAGCCGGCCCGCAGCGTCTCGCCCGATGAAGCGGTGGCGCAGGGCGCCGCGTTGTACGCGCAAATGTTGTGGGGCGACGACGCCAGCGGCAAGGTGAAGGAAGGCGTGAAGCGCCCCGCCACCGGCGCCCACATCACCAACATCAATTCACACAGCTTGGGCATCGTCGGCCGCGATCGTAAGACGGGCGACCGCCGCGTCTCGGTTCTCATCCCTAAGAACACGCCGCTGCCGCATTCCAACCGCAAGGTGTTCAGCACCCGCGGCAAGGGTCAGCAAAAGATCTACATTCAGGTGGTGGAAGGGGAATCGCCGGAACCGGACGAATGCACGGTGATCGGCGAGTGTCGGATCGTCGACCTGCCGGAAAACCTGCCGGCCGACTGGCCGGTGGCGGTGACGTTCGCCTACCGTCGCGACGGCCGCATCTTCGTCGAGGCGGCGGTGGAAGGGTATCAGCCGTTCCAGGTCGAAATCAGCCGCAACACCGAAGTGAGCAAGGACGAGGCGGAAGCCTGGGCGAACGAACTGATCGGCGCCTTCGACGAGGAAGACGCCGCCGCGCCGGCCGACCGCGCCGGCAAGTCGTCGACGAAACTGCCGCCGCACAAGATTAAAACCGTGCGCTTGGAGCCGAAGGGGTTGGACGCCGCCGACCCGAAAGGCCAAGGCCGCACCATCGCCAAGAAGCCGACTCCCGCCGCCGACGACGGTCCGAAATCATCCGCCGGCCCGAAATCGTCCGCGGGCGAACCTTCCGCCCCCTCGAAGCCCTCTAGTAAACCATCCGCCAAACCGGCCGCGCGCCCGGCGCCGGAGCCGAAGAAGAAGGGCAAGTACGACGACGTTTTGGACGACCTGCTGGACGACGAGGGGTAAGACGGACCGTGAAACCGTCGCAGGAGAACGTTCCGATGAAAACCCGCATCATGTACATCGAGGATAAGAGCGCCGACGGGATCAACGGGCCGGGGCGCATAGGCAGCGTGACGTTGTCTAAGACGGGGGCCACGCTGTACTACGCCGGGCGGTCGTTTCGGTCGCTCAAGGGATACGGCTTCAAGGCGAACTACTACGACGTGGCGTCCGGCGCGGAGTTCTGGATATCGGGGCCGCGAAAGGACGGGCGCGACCGCCTGTACGGCGGGACGGTCGAAATCGACGACGACGCGCGCGAAGAGTATTGGACTAAGATCCGTCGGCTGCGCCGCTGCGTCGACCGCGCCGGCTTCGCCGCGTCTGGGAAGAACCGATAGTCGTTTCCTGAGTTCCACCGCCGGCATGTTGCGTTAAGCGAGATCGCTTCGTAGTCATCCTCTTCAGGCAGCCCGACGGCTCAAGGCCGGCGACGGGTCTTGGCCCTCCATCCCCACGAAGAGGTAAATGTCATGCGGCAAATGCTTTTCTGCGTCGCTTCTTTGGCTTCGATGGTCCTGAGCGGCGTCGTCGGGGCGACGGCGGCCGAGCCTGATCCACGGGGGATCCCGGCGAACTTGGAACCAGGAAAGACCGTCCGTTGGTACGTCTATCACGACGCCGGTTGGCACGTCCGAACGACCACGAAGAGCCGCGACCTGCGGTTCGTCGGCACCATCCGCGCGGTCGGCGGCGAGTTCAAAATGGTCGAGCCGTTCAAGCTGGAAAACACCGGCGCGGCGGTCAAGGATCATTGGAAGCTGTCGGACGACAAGAAGACGCTCGAATTGGACTTCACGACCAACGGCCAGTTGGACGGCTTCGACTTCACCCTCTCTCCGAAGACCCAGTCACTAGAATTCACGCTCGACGCCAACGGAAAGTCGAATCCGGATCGGATCTTCATCGGCGGCTCGGCGAGCCATCCGTCGTCGTCGACGTTCGTCCTGCCGGCCCATCCGCGCCGGAAAAAGTGATACGATGATCATCGAGACGCCGACCGTTCTCGACGCCGTTCTTCCAACCGGCGGCCGGCGGTGACTTTTCCAGCCTGGAGCCGGAATTTTGAACGACGACAACCCCTTCGCCGCGCCGACGACCGACGGAAACTTCGCAACGAACGGAGCTTGGACGAACGCGGAGATAGTCGAAGTCGCCAAGCGACAGAAACAAATCCTGTGGATGATCCTTCTCAGCGTCGTCGCGATCTTCATTCCCTTCGCGACGATCGTTACGGGGATCATTCAAATTTTCTTCATTTACAAGCTGGCGATCGCCGTTCGTTCAAAGGCGGCGTGGGTCTACATCGTCTTGGCGTTCATTCCCCTCGTCGGACTCCTCGCCCTGTTGTCCATCAACGGCAAGGCGACGAAGATCCTTCAATCGAACGGCTTGAAGGTGGGTCTGATGGGGGCGAGGTCGGCCGACGTCAAGCGGCTTCAAGCCGGAAATGAAGCGTCTGACGGTGCTTTCGGGGCCGACGGCGCCTGATTTCCTGCCGCTGCCGCCAAGAAACGCGAAAGGCCGACGGCTTGGTCGCCGTCGGCC
>JBOFFD010000400.1:0-6905 GCA_051648425.1 Planctomycetia bacterium | reverse complement strand
CGTCAAGAATTGTCTCGGCACGGAATCAAGGGGGGATCGTCGCATCATGAGACCGCAAACTTTGATCATGCTGGTGATCGCAGTGCTCTGCGGCGTCGGCGCCATGTTGGCCGCTCGGAACATGAACAACAAGGACGGCACGTCCGGCGACAAGGTGACGGTGGTGGTGGCCTCGGCGCCCATCTCTGCCGGCAGCGAGTTGAACGACACCGTTCTTCGCACGGTCGAGTACCCGAAGGAACTCGTCCCCGCCAAGGCGGTGACGAAGTTGGAAACCGCCCTCAAGCGTTCCACCCGCATCGCCATGGAACCGGACCAGGTGCTGCTTGAGTCGTCGCTGGCCCCCAAGGGAACGATCGGCATCGGCTCGGTGATCGAAAAAGGCAAGCGGGCCGTCGCCATCGGGATTTCAACCGACAAGGCGGTCGCGGGCTTCATCAAGCCGAACGACCGCGTCGACATCCTCGCCGACCTGCCGGCCGAAGGCATTAGCATCCGCACCAGCCGGATCATCATGCAGGACGTCCGCATCCTTGCGGTCGACTCGAGCATGCAGGCGGGCAGCGAAGATCCGGGCAAGAAGGACCAGGTCGTTGAAACGGTGACCTTCCTGTTGTCGCCGGAAGACGCCGAGCGGATCATTCTGGCTCGCAACATGGGGCCGTTGTCTCTCATCCTGCGCAGCAACCAAGACGACGCCGCGGTCGAAACCGCCGGCGCCACCATCCAGGACTTGTCGAAGAACACCAAGGAAACGCGCAGCAAGGATCCCGACGTCCTTCGGTTGGATCCGGCGGTGGCGAAGGAAGAAAACAAGAAGGCCGGCGACCTGTTCGCCATGCTGACCAAGTCGCTCATCGAAGCGGCCAAGCCCCCGGAAAAGCTGGCCGTGTCGGAGCAAGCAGAAGCCATCGAAAAGACGGCCGCGGCGACGAAGTCGGTCGAGGTGTCGTTGGTGGAAGGCAAGAAGCGGAAGAAGCTCGTCTACCGCGACCTCATGGGCGCCCCGGTGTTTGAAGTCGTGCTGGAGGCCGACGACAAATTGGCGGAAGGCCTTGGCGACCTGTTGGAGGAACACCCCGGCAAGATGGTGGAAGAAACCAACGAAGAGGTCGTCACGCCGAAGAAGAAGGCCCCCGCTCCCAAGACGAAGGAAGAGGTCGACGCCCCGAAGTAATCGAGGGTCGGCCGATTTCCGCAACCGAAAGACGCCCGGACCTCCCACGGGCGTCTTTGCATTTCTTGGCGTTTGTTCCGACGCCACGGCGCCGGCCAGCGCGATTTCGTCCGAATCCGCCGGTTGCGCCGATCGGAACGTTAAACGCGGAAGCCGGGGAAAATGGGATGGCGGCGAGATGCCCGGTGTTGCGAAGCTTTCGGAAAGTACTGGTCGAAGCGGGGGCTTCTTGCCGAAGTAATAGTTGAGTGGCGACGGACCACGGGTGGCGCGAAGCGAGTCCATGGACGGACTCGGATTCGTGCGAAAGGGTTCTTCCCTTTCGATCCGTTTGCAAGGTCCGTCAATCGTTCAACGCAGCGAGGTGCAAGGATGCACAAACGTTTCGGCTCGACGTTGCTGCTGGCAGCTTGTACCGCGTTCGCCGGTCCGCTGCACGCGCAGACGATTCAACCCCAGCCCATGGCGAACGGACCCGTTCCAATCGCCCAGCCCAGCGCCCCGGTGGTGCGCGGCGGCGGTCTTCCTCTTCCCGAGGAAAACATCGCGACGATTTCCGTCAACACCACCGAACGAATCTCGGTGGCCCCGTACCGGCTCTACGACGTGCCCCGTTCGACCCGTGAGGAAGTCGCGACGGTTCAGATCGTACGGCCGGTCGGCGGCGACGAACTGACCAAGCTGCCCGACAGCTTCACCATCACCACCAGCGAACTGGTCGGGGCGACCACCATCGTCCTGCCGCTCGTCAAAGAAGGTGAAGAACGGTTCGAGCGGCGCATCGAGTTCCTCGTCGTCGACGAAGTCTCGAACGCCTATCGAGCCTACCTGGAATCGACCATCCGCCGGCTTTTCCCGACGGTGGTGGTCGAGGTGCTGGTGGCCAACAGCCAGACGGCCGTCCTCAACGGCTACGTCGACCGCGCTGAATACGTGCAGCCGATCGAACAGCTCGTTCGCGGCTTCCTGGCCGCCCGCGTCGGCTTGGCCGTCGGTGAAATCACCGTCGTCAACGCCATGCGGGTGTTCGGCGCCCAGCAGGTGCAGTTGCAGGTCGTCATCGCCGAAGTCAGCCGGACCAAAACCCGCGACCTCGGCTTCGACTTCGACTGGCAGTCGCTGGCGATGGACGGCCTCATCGGCACCTTCTCCAGCAACCTGGGCGTCAACACCATCAACGGCCAGCCGTTCACCGTCACCCGCTCCGGCTCGTTCCTGTTGAACGGCTTCCTGCGGGCGATCGTCACCCACCAGCTCGGCAAGATTCTGGCCGAACCGGTGCTGGTGACCACCAGCGGCCAGCCGGCCTTCTTCAACAGCGGCGGTGAAGTGCCGACCCTCGTGCCGCAAGGCTTCGGGGCGGTCGCCGTCCAATACCGTCCGTTCGGCACCAGCATCCGGTTCGTCCCCACGGTCTTGGGCGACGGTCGGATCCGCTTGGAAGTCCGCCCGGAAGTCAGCACCCCCAGCCTGGCGTTCTCGGTGAACGCCGGCGGCGGCACGATTCCGTCGTTCGTCAACCGCGTCGCGGAAACCACGGTCGAAATGGACGCCGGTCAGTCGTTCGTCATCGCCGGCTTGGTTCAGGAACGCATCCAGGCCAACACGACCAAGGTTCCGTTCATCGGCGACCTGCCGGCGATCGGTTGGGCCTTCCAGAACAAGAGCTACACCAAGGACGACCTGGAACTGATGATCATCGTCACGCCGTACCTGGTCGACGCCCTCGACGAACGGCCCTGCAAGCTGCCCGGCCGCGAAAGCCGCATCCCGAACGACATCGAGTACTACCTCGGCAGCAAGTTCGAGCCGCCGTGCATCCCGGATCCGTACCGCGACCACTACCGCCGGCATAAGTCGGGCGAGAAGCTCGCGCCGCCGATGCCGGGTCGTCCCTACGACAACTACGGCCGACCGATGCTCGACGTCTACGGCGCCGGCGCGGCCTTGAGCCGGATGCCGGAAGCGGTCGCCCCGCTGCCGACTGAAGCGGCCCCCGGCACGACGCCCGCCGCTCCGACGACGCCGGTCGTTCCCCCGCCGGAGTTGGAACCGACCGTCCCCACCGTCGACCCAAGCCCCAGCGTCGAACCGACCCCCAAGGTCGAGTCGGCTCCCGAGGCCGAACCGACTCCGAAGAACTCGGCCGCCGACATGGAATCGGCCTTCGAATCGGCTGAAGTGGTCGAGGCGACGGCCGTCGAGGAATCGGCGGCGCCGATCCTCCCGGTCGAGGCGGTCGTCCCGGTCGTCGAAGCCGCCCCCGATGCCAAGGTGGTCGAGATTCCCTTCTCCGAAGTCGAGAAGTATCTCAGCCGCACGAAGAAGGCCCGTAAGCCGGTGACGGAAAACGCTCCGCCCCCGGCCCCCGCCGCCCCGTAAAGACCGCCCGGCCGTGGTCGACGCCCGGCGACGGCGCGTCGACCGCCCTTCGATCCCACAGACTCCGGCCCTCGCTGGCCCCACTCGAACGGCCTGGACGCGCTTTCGGCGTCCCGGCCGTTTCGCGTTTCTTGACCGCCGATCGGCGTTCCTCCAACATGCCTCTTTCACGTCCGCATCCACGAACACCGCCGGCGGTGGTCGGTTCGTTCTCGAAAGGAATCGACGCCATGACGAGAATCGACGACGGGTCGCCGACGCGCCGACCGATGCGACGGCCGGCCCGGCTTCCGTTCGTCCTGCGGTGGCTGTGGGCGTCGCCGAACACCTTGCTCGGAGCGGCGCTGGGCTCGCTCGGCCTGGCGACCGGCGGCGGCGTGCAACGGCGCGGCGGCGTCATCGAGTTCCACGGCGGACTGGTCGATTGGATGCTGCGGAACATTCCGCCGATCGAAGGGGGGGCGGCCGCCTTGACGCTCGGCCACGTGGTCTTGGGCCGCGACCGCGCCCGGCTCGACGCCACCCGCGCGCACGAAGCGGTGCACGTCCGCCAGTATGAAACGTGGGGGCCGTTCTTCATCCCGCTGTATCTGGGACTGTCGGCCGTGCTGTACCTGCGCGGCCGCGACGCCTACCGCGAAAACCCGTTCGAGCGCGAAGCGTACGACCAGGAATGACGCCGTCGAGAGGCGGCGGGCGGGCATCCAGGGTCTTGGTTTGGAATGGTACCGTCGGGAAGGAAGACGAAGTGCGCCCCACGACGGGGCCGAACGCCCCGAGAGCGTAAAGCCTCCGGGGCGAGTGGGTTTCAAAGAGACCGAATCAACCGGCGTGGCGGATCGATAGCCGGCTGGGCAGTTCCGGAGCGTTGGTCGGGTTCTGCATGAAGTTCGCCATTTCGAGCAGTTGAGCGTTCCAGTCGCTGTAGTCGGTCCGCACCTCTTCCAAGGCGCGCATGACGATCTGCCGACGGGCGGCGGTGTTCCGCAGACCCGCTTCGATCGTTTGGGAAAGACACTCGACGCTCGGCTCGGACAACAGACAGTTGTCTTCGTGGCGGAGGAACCACTTCGTGTAATTGTTGTGGTTGGTGACGACCAAACAACCGCTGGCCATCAACTCGAACGGAAGGTACGAGGGGTGACGGGTGAACATCATGGCCAGTCCGACGTCGCAGCGGCGGTACAGATCGGCGGTTTCGGCGAGGGAGAGGCAGCCGAGGTTGTCGACGACGCCTTGCAGGCCGAAGTCGATGGGGCGCCAGAAGTCGCCGGCCGAAACGATTTCGACGCTGGCGCCAAGACGTTCCTTGATGCGACGGAGGGCGGCGGTTCCGAGTTCGAAGGCGTTGCGCGGGTTGTCGGGGCGACCGTAGAAGAAGAGGCGGTGGGGCCGGGGGGCGGCGTCCTTCGGCTCTGCCGGATGGAAGATGTCGGTGTCGACGCACGGGGTCAGGTGAGTGGCCTTGCCATTATATTCCTGCTCGTAGCAGTCGCGCAGCGGCTTGGTGTTTGCCAAGCCGTAGAAGCCGAAGCGGAGGGTGGCTTCGACCATGCCGCTGATGGAGCCGGCCGGGTAGAAGAGCGGTTCCCAGTCCTGCAGCATGTAGAACTTGCGGCGGCAGCGGTTGAACTTCAAGACCTTGTAGGCGGTGGTCCACAAGGTGGCGACGCAGGCGTCGGCGGAGCGGACCTTGCGGAGATGGTCGTCGGAGGTGACGGTCCAGAATTCGGCGTCGGCCAAGCCGGGGAAGGCGCGGACGACGGCGCGGCGGACGACGGCGGGATCTTCACCGCCGACGATGCAGAAGTTCGAGTCGACCCCCTGCTCGGTGCGGAGCGTCTGCGCCAAGCGCAGGATGGTGTGGATGCCGCCGTAGAAGGCGTTGGCGAAGCCGGGGATGAACCAGTTGACGGAGGCGATGGGACCGCCGTCGTCGGCTTCCAAGAGGCGACGGTTGGCTTCCAAGTCTTCCATGCCGAAGTCTTGGTAGGAGATGCAAATGTTCGCTTCGTGGGTCGACTCGCGAGGAACGGCGAAGCGAGCGCTGGTCGTTTCGACGACCGCCGCGGGCGGCTTGACGAACTGCAGGCGGGCGGTGCGGTCGGCCGGCTTGGCGTACGTTGGTCCGGCGGCGGTCCAGTTCAGGTGGCGGCTGTCGTAGGGGTCGCCGTGCTCCAGCAAGACCGACCAGCGGTCGCGGAACCGGGTCCAGTCCTCGAGGCAGCCGGGGACGGGTCGCGGCCGCGGCGCGGGCGACCGCAGCGTCGCCTGCGGCGAGTAGAGCAGGGTGGCCCCGGTTTCGTGCAGCTTCAGGCAAAGGTCGAAGTCGGCGCCCCACGAACCATACGATTCGTCGAAGCCGCCCGCCGCCAGAAACGCCTGGCGGTCGACCATCAGGGCGTCGCCGGAAAAGGCGGTGTGGCTTCGCATCCAGTCGGTGTTGCCGAACGTCGTCCAGCGCTCGAAGGGCAGGCCGCCGAAGACCGGCCGGCACAGTTCCGATCCGCCCACGGACCAGCCGCCGCGCTCAATGGTTCCGTTCGGGCCGGTCACGCAGCCGCTGACGGCGGCGACCCCGGGGTACGCCAGCCATTGCCGCATTTCGTCGAGCCAACCGGCGGCGACGGGGGTTAGGTCTTCGTCGAGAAACAGCACGGCGTCTCCCGTCGCCCGCCGCGCCGCTTCGTTGCGGCAGGCCCACGACGTCGGGAAGGCGGCGTCGCACACCACCTTCACGCCCAGATCTTGTTCGAGGGTCCGATAGAACGACCGCCAGCCCGCGGTGGCGTCGCCGCCGTGCGCCACAAGAAGTTCCAGGTTTCCTTCCGGCAGCCGGTCGCGCTCCGCCAGCAGCGTTTTCAACAGCGCCGTAAAGTTTTCATGCAGCCGGCCCGCCTGCACCACCACGCTGACGCTGCGCTTGGCGGCCTCCTTGAAGCGGTAGACCACCTGCTTGCCGACCTCGACTTCCGCCTCCACCTTCAAGCCGGCGTGCCGTTGGAAGTGGTCTTCCAGCGTCCGCTTCTGAGCTTCGAAGACGTACGGCTTCGCCGCGTGCCCCGACGACACCGATCGCTCCCACAGCCGCCAATGGTAGAGGATCTTCGGAATGTGCGCCACCCGACGGCTGTTTTCCAGAATTCGCAGGAAAAAGTCCCAATCCTGCGCGCCGTCGGTCTCTTCCCGGAACCCGCCGATACGCCGGGCCAGTTCGGTCCGCGTCGTCGAAAGGTGCGTCAAGTAGTTGGCGGCCAACAGGGTCGGCAGCGAAAGCTGCGGTTTGAACAGCGGACCGAAGCGGGTCGAGCCGTCCTCGGTGATCATGTCCTTGTCGGAATAAAGG
>JBOFFD010000399.1:0-1627 GCA_051648425.1 Planctomycetia bacterium | reverse complement strand
GAACGTTCGGCATGGCGTCGCGGAAGGCGGCAACGACGTCGGCTTCCAAGCCGGGGTCGCAGTACAACTCATTGCGCGGGAAGGTGTGCCATTCCCCCCAGTGGCCCAGCAACCCGGCTTGGACGAAGGCGACGCGCGGATGGTCGTTGCACCACTTGCCTAGGGCGCCAACGAATTTCACCAACGCCTTGCGAAACGTTGGGTCTTTGTAGTCGGGCGAGAACCCGCCGCCGTGGTCCTTGTATGGCGTTCGCTTCACGCCCTTCGCGGCCAACCAAACGGGCATGCCGTCGGTTTCCTTGGGATAGTCGATGAAGACGCGAAGCACGACCCGTTTTCCTTGGGAGGCCGGTACGTCCCAGGCTTCCTTCTCCCAAGATTCGAAAGCGTACTCCCCCTCGTTCGGTTCCAAACGGCTCCACCCGACGTAGTGGAAGGCCATCGAGTAAGGACGGTGGATCTCGCCCCAGTAGGTGTAAGGGCACCAGCCTTTTAGCGGATTGTCGAGCGGACCCGGCGCGGCTTTCAATGGGGCCCGAACGCCGACCGGATCGGCGCCGATCAAGGAACGACCGCCGACCAACGTCGCGGCGGCGGCCGTGAAGGTTCTTCGATCCATGTCACCACTCCCGTCCATTGAAAAGTGAAGCTCTCAAGTCCGGCCGAAACAGCGGTTTGCGATTGGACCAGCCGGGGCGAATCGGTAGACTTCTCTATAGGCGTCTTGCAAGGTTTTAGATGAAGCCGACGGCAAGATGAACCGCGTTTCGCTGATTCCGATCTTCGTTCCGGGTCCTCCCACCGGCCGCGACGACGGGCGAAACCTACTCGGACGCAAGAAGCGGAAGGGATCGCCATGAGCAACAAGCTTCGGGTCGTCGTCGCCGACGACGACCAAAAAAACCGAGAGCTGTTGAAGAAGACGCTCACCGATCTGGGGCACGAAGTGCTGGCGGTCGGCGACGGCGAGCAACTAGTAGAAACGTGCCGGCGGCTCAAACCGGACGTAGTGTTGGCCGACGGAATTAAAGCCGCCGCCGCCGTCTACGCCGAACGACCGACGCCGGTCCTACTGTTTTCGACCGAAGCCCGACCGGCCGACGACGGCGGCGAAGAGTGCGTCGCGGGCTATCTGACGAAACCGGTCAAGCCCGGGGAACTGGCGCCGACTCTGCGGATCGCGGTCCGCCGTTTCGAGGAATATGAGCGCCTTCGCCGGGAACGGGACGAGTTGAAGCAGTCGCTCGCCGAGCGAGAGTTGATCGAGCACGCCAAGGGCATCTTGATGTCGCGGACCGGCATGGACGAGCCGGCGGCCTTTCGGCGCATGCAGAAATTGGCCAGCGAGCGCAATCTAAAGTTGGCCGACCTCGCCTTCTCGATTCTGACCGCGCAGGAAGCGCTTGCACCGTCCGTCGCCGGCGGTTTGTGAAGCGCGACGCGAGGGCCGCTTCTCTTGGACGTTCCGCGTCGTAGAACGCAAGGCTCGTGGCTTAATCTGCTCGACCGGGATTTGGATTCGCGGAGACCGTGTGGATGTCCGATGCTTCGTCGATGAGTTCCCAAACGAACCCGGCCGCTGATGCCAACCCGACCGAGACGGCCGACTCGACACCGGAACCGATCG
>JBOFFD010000398.1:0-3164 GCA_051648425.1 Planctomycetia bacterium | reverse complement strand
GCCGACGGACAACGGCAAACTGAATTTCAAACCCGAAGAGTGGGCGAAGATTTGGAAGCTGCACGACTGGAACGCCCTACGCGTGGTGGTGCGCGGCAACCCGCCGAACATCACGTCGTACATCAACGGGACGAAGGTCACGGAATTCGCGGGCGATAAGAAAGTGGACGTGCTGGGCGATGAAGGATCGATCGCCGTGCAGGTTCACGGCGGCGGCAACTGGCCGAGCGGCGCCCAAACGCGCTTCCGCAACATCCGCATTAAGAAACTGTAAGACGCCGGCGGATTTCAAACATCCGACGGCCTTACTGAGTATTACGCTAGCTTTCGCGCCGACCGAATCCGAGGATCGTTGGGACGCAAGATGTGAAAGTAGGGTGCGGCCGCTGGCCCGCCACCGGAGGGCGTCGGGTTGGACCTCCGTGATCGATCCGAAGAAATCGCCCCGACCGCTCCTTCTGGGCGGGCCGGCGGCCGCGCCCTACGAAAGTCGACACGTCCCCGACGTGAAGAAGTGGAAGCGGCCATCCGTACCAATTGGCCCGCCTCTTACACCGGCCAGGCGGGTTCCCAGCCTTTGCGGTACTCTTTGGTCAGCAGGTTCTCGGCGGCCGAGGGCGTCAACTTCATCGACGCCGCGTTCCAAGCCAGCGTTTCGCCTGGCAGGCGCAGCGCGATCGACCCGAGCAGCACGCTTTCGGTCAGCGGGCCGGAGTAGTCGAACGCCGACGTGGTCTTTCCTTCGCCGCGGCATGCGTCGGCCCACGAGGTGTAGTGGTCGACGTTGCCCTCGTTCGGCATCGCGAAGTCGGTGAACTTTTCCTCGGGGAACAATCGCGGCGGCGCGATGTGCGGAATGAGCAGCGCCCCCTTCTCGCCGATCAGCACCGATCCCGCCTGGACCTGGTTCAGCGATTCGGGCAGCCCCAACTTCTTAAAGTCCGGCTTACGCCCTTCGCCGTCGATCCAAGTCAACGTGATTCCGTCGGCGACGGTGTGTTTCGTGGCGGGGAAGGTGTAGACGATCGTCGCGCGGGTCGTCCAAATTTCCTTGGGCAGCGGCGGGGCGTCGCCGCGCAGCGTCGTCGGCGCGGTCAGTTCAAGCGCTTTGAAGACGGGGTCTAAGATGTGGCAGGCGAAGTCGCCGATCTGACCGGCGCTGAAATCCTGCCAGCCGCGCCAGTTGAAGGCGTGGTAAAGGCCCGTCTTGAACGGTCGTTCGGGGGCGGGGCCGAGCCACAAATCCCATTTCACCGTCGCCGGCACGGGGTCGGCGCCAGCGGGCCGGCCGTCCTTTTCCGGCAGCCACTGCATCTTGCCGCTCTGCCAGGAGACGACTTCCTTCACCTTGCCGATGGCGCCGTCGTGAACCAGCTTCACCGCGTTGCGATACTCGGCGTACGACTGAATCTGATTGCCCATTTGCGTGACGACGCCGAACTTGTCGGCCGCCAACAGCATCTGCCGCGCCTCGAAGACGGTGTGCGACAGCGGCTTTTCACAGTAGACGTGCTTCTTGCGCTGCATGGCCGCCAGAGCCGGCGGCGCGTGCATGTGGTCGGGGGTCGACACGATGACGGCGTCGAACGACGTTTCGTCGTCGAGCAGCTTCCGCCAGTCGGCGTAAAGTTTCGCGTTCGGGTACTTCAGGGCCGCCCGACCTTGGTAGTCGGCCGACGAATCGATGTCGCACAGCGCCACGACTTCGACGTGCGGGCTGGCGGCGACCGAGGTCAAATCCGACCACCCCTTGCCGCCGTTGCCGATCGACGCCACGCGCAGCTTGTCGTTCGGGCCGGCCGCGACGACCCCCCGGCTTACAGCGACCGTCGCCGCCGTTCCGAGAGTGGTTTGCAGGAACCGGCGTCGCGTCGTGAGGGAAGGCATGGTGGAAACTCCGCTGCCCAGGTTGGAGGGATCGAGTCGCAAGTGGGCCGTCGTCGAGTGGGGCGCGACGGCCTAAGTTCGGCTTATGCGCCCGGCGGGTGCGACGCAAGGGCGAGGGAGTCGCGGGCCGCCGACGAATCGTCAGTGGTGGCGGCCGTTGGTCTTCTCGGCGCCGACGGCGTTCTTTTTCAGGTCGTCGAGCGTAGCGAATTCCAGCATTTTTTCGTGCGTCGCCGCCAGCACCACCAGCGGAGCGCAGCCGGCCTCGAACGCTTCCACCCACCGCGCCGCGCACAGGCACCATTGGTCGCCCGGCTTCAATCCGGGGAAGCCGTACTGCGGCGCCGGCGTGCTTAGGTCGTTGCCCCGGCTCTTCGAGAAATCGAGGAACGACTTCGTCAGGCGGGCGCAGACGACGTGCGTGCCCGCGTCGTCGGAACCCGTCTCGCAGCAGCCCGTCCGATAAAATCCGGTCAGCGGGTCGAGGCTGCACGGTTGCAGTTCTTCGCCGAGTACGTTCCGGTCCGTCGCCATCCGCCACCCTTCGATCGGTCTCGGTTCGGGAAAGACGGCCGACGACGACCGCCGATCCGCGACGCTCCCCGACGCCATAGGCACGATTATGGTCGGGAGGGGGTCGACGGGCAATCGATGCCGTGACGGATCCGACGACGGATTTGGTTCTGGAGGAGACGGAGCCGTTGTGGTGCAGCCGTTTCCGCTGCAAAACCTTCGCGGCGTCGGCGGCGCTGCGGAGGAAGCCGGCGGGACGCCGGCACCACAAGCGGAGGAAGCCGGCGGGACGCCGGCGGCACAAGCGGAGGAAGCCGGCGGGACGCCGGCGGCACAAGCGGAACTAGGTTGACGGGACGCGGGCGCCACAAGCGGGGGGAGGGGGAGGGACGCGAAGCTCGGTTTGTAGGGCCGGCGGCGGACGCGCCGGCTCGTCGCGGACGGCTTGCGTTGGATTGAAGGCCGTTGCGATTGCATCGACGGTCGGGAACCTCGTAGACTATCGCGGCGTCGATGCGCGGCCGCCGTTGAAGCAAACGAGGTGACTTCCATGACCAGCAGCCCCGCCGGCGGGTCGGTCGTCGACAAGACGGCGGCCGTCCAGTTGATCGGCGTCCGCAAAATTTACGACCTGGGGGAAGTGACCGTCCAGGCGCTGCGCGGCGTCGACCTCACCTTCCAACCTGGCGAGTACGTCGCCATCATGGGGGCGTCGGGTTCCGGCAAATCGACCCTGCTGAATCTGCTCGGCTGCCTCGACCGTC
>JBOFFD010000397.1:0-4183 GCA_051648425.1 Planctomycetia bacterium | reverse complement strand
CATTCGACGCCACGCTGAAATCGATCGTCGCCGAGCGTCCCGGCGATTTCGCGCCGTTCTTCGGACTGCCCACGAACGAACCGGCCGCCGCCGCCAACGTCGATCTGTCGATCCTGACGGCCGCCACCGACGTGGCCCTCGTCTTCGGCAACCCGATCCACACCGTCTTCGACCTCAACTTCCAAACCGGCCCCGACCCGGCCCTGCCGTCGCGCCTTCTTCTGTACAACGTCCTGCTGTACCAACGGTACGAGGTTCCCGTTCGGACGAAGCTGATACTGCTGCGGAAAAAGGCCGACGGTCCGCACCTCACCGGAAAACTGACCTACGGCGAAGACCGATACAGCGTAGAATTCAACTACGAGGTTCTTCGCCTCTGGGAGCAGTCGGTCGACGCGTACCTCAACGGCGGCCTGGCGGCGCTGCCGCTCGCGGTGCTGTGCAAATTGCCCGAAGGCCGACGGTTGCCGCAAGCGTTGCGCGAGGTGGTGCGGGCGATCGAGAAACGGCTTGGCAAGGAGGCGTCGCACGCGGAGGCGCTGCGGCTCTTGAAGGCGGCCGGCACCCTCGCACTGATGCGGGTGCCGAAGAGCAAAATGGAAGCGATCTTTGAAGGAGTCGGACTCATGTCCCAACTGGCGGCCTACGACGAAGCGATCCTTGAAGGTGAAACCAAAGGAAGGATCAAAGGCAAGATCGAAGGAGCGATCGAAGGAGAAATCAGAGGCCGGCGGGAAGTCCTGCTGCAACTGGGCGGCTGGCGGTTCGGAACAGCCGACGCCGACGTGGAGGCGGAGTTGGCCGCGATCCGCGACCTCGGCCGGCTGGACCGTCTGACCAAGGCTTTTTCGACCGTCGGTTCCTGGCGGGAACTGCTGGAAACTCTTTGATTCCCGCCAGGTCTTGGTCGGTCGATCGGTCTTACAGCGGTTCCAGCGGGGCCTTGCTGAGCATGAACCGTTTCGAGCCGACCGACGGGAACTGCACGGTCGCCTTGCGGTCGGCGCCGGCGCCGTCGAGTTGGATGATTTGGCCGTTGCCGTACTTCGGGTGATGGACCAACATGCCCCGCACGAAGCGGTCGGCCGGCGACGGCTCGGCCGAGCGCCGCACGATGCGAATGAACGGTTCCTCCCAGCCGGGGTCTTGCTTCACTTCGTCGAAACGCGACTCATGGGAGCCGACGTCGTTGTCGACCAGGTCGCGGCGGTCGAGCGCCGCTGGGTCGAGTTCGTCTAAGAACGGACTCGGGCCGGGGTACAACACCTTCCCTTGATGGTTGCGGCGGCGGGTGTAACTGATCACGAGCCGTTCGCGGGCGCGAGTGATCCCCACGAACGCCAGCCGACGTTCTTCTTCGACGTCCTTCTTCTCGACGCTGCGGACGTGCGGCAGAATCGATTCCTCGAAAGCGGTCAAATACACGACGGGGAACTCCAACCCCTTGGCGGCGTGCAGCGTCATGACGGTGACGACGTCGGACTTGTCGTCGCGGCGGTCGGCGTCGCCTAAGAGACTGACGGCCTCTAAGAACGACGTAAGGTCGGCGGTCGCGTCGGCGTTCTGAAAATCTTTCGCGGCCGCCACCACGTCCAACACGTTGTTCACCCGGTCTTCGTCTTCGTCGTCGCTTTCCAGCGACGCCAGGAAGCCGGTGCGGTCGAGAATCGCAAGCAGGGCGTCGGCGGGAGGGGAAGACGCGAGCGGCGTCAGACCGTCGATCAACTGAAAGAAGGCTTCCAACGCGACGACCGGCTTCCCTTTCAGACCGGGGACGGCGCGCGGCCGACGGCAGGCTTCCAGCAGCGACAAACTGAATTCGGCGGCGTAAGCGGCGAGCCGTTGCAGCGAGGTGTCGCCGACGCCGCGCGGCGGCGAATTGACCGCGCGGACGAAGGCGGCGTCGTCGAGCGGATTGAGAATGAGCCGGGTGTAGGCGACGAGGTCGCGGATTTCGCGGCGTTCGAAAAAGGCGAAGCCGCCGAAGACTTGAAACGGCACGCCGCGCTGCCGCAGGGCGGCTTCCAGGGGGCGGGTGAGGGCGCCGGTTCGCACGAAGACGGCGTGGTCGCGGTAGCGCCGCTTCCCCTCGGCGACGGCGCGCTGGATTTCGTCGGCGGCGAAGCCGGCCTCCGACGCTTCGTTCTGATGACAATACACTGGCACCAGTTCGCCGGGCGGGTTGTCGGTGACGAGGTCTTTATGTTTGCGGCGTTCGTTGCGGCGGATGAGGTGGTCGGCGGTCGCCAGAATCCGGCCGGTGCTGCGATAGTTGCGCTCCAGCCGCACCACCTTGGCGCCGGGAAAATCCTTCTCGAAACTAAGAATGTTCTGAACGTCGGCGCCGCGCCAACTGTAGATCGATTGGTCCGGGTCGCCGGTGGCGCACAAGTTGGGGTGGTCGACGGAAAGACCGCGGGCGATGGCGTATTGCGCCAGGTTGGTGTCTTGGTATTCGTCGACCAGCACGTAGCGGAAACGGGCGTCGAGTCGCTGGCGGACGTCGGGGTGTTCGCGCAGCAGCCGGGCGGTGAAGAGCAGCAGGTCGTCGAAGTCGACGGCGTTCTGTTTCAGCAGCCGTTCCTGATACGGCGCGTACGCCTCGGCGACGACGCGGTCGAAGACGTCGGCGGCGTCGCGCGTCAGTTCTTCGGGCGAGGTCAGTCGGTTCTTTAAAAAGCTGAGTCGGCGGTCGACGGCGTCGGGCGTGAAATGATGGGCGTCGATCTTACGGTCGGTCAGGACGCGCTTCATCTGTTTGACGCGGTCGTCCTGGTCGAGAATCGTAAAGTTGGCGCCCAGACCGAAGCGGTCGGCGTATTGTCTTAAAATGCGGGCGCAGAAACTGTGGAAGGTGCAGGTCCAGGGTCGGACGCCGTCCAAAAGGGTCGCCACGCGGTTGCGCATTTCCTCGGCGGCCTTGTTGGTGAAGGTGACGGCGAGGAGTTCGTCGGGGCGGACGCCGGCCGCCCGCACGAGGTGGGCGATTCGGTGCGTCACCACCCGCGTCTTGCCGCTGCCCGGACCGGCCAACACCAACAGCGGCCCGTCGACGTGCGCCGCCGCTTCACGCTGTTCCGGATTGAGACCCTTCAACAATTCGTCGGCCACGAAACGGTGATCCTTGGTGGTTCGGGTCGGGTGCGGGGGAAAGCGGCGTCCGGCGATCTTTGTATTGATTTTCGGGTCCGGGGTGGTTTACTGACGGGATGAAAAGACGCCTCGGGGAGAGGCCGACCGAAACCGCCGCCGGCCGACCCCGCGTTTTCTGAACACTAAGACGGCCCCTCCGAGGAAACCACCATGCCGACAGTTCCCCGCTCGGTCCGACTTGGAGCTTCGGCGGCCGTATCGTTGGGAGTGTTCTTCGGATCCGCCGCGGCCGACGCACCGCCGCGCAACCGGCTCGGCGATGAAACCAGCCCGTACCTGCGGCTGCACGCCGGCAACCCCGTCCATTGGTACGCCTGGGGGCCGGAGGCGCTGGCGGCGGCCGCCGCAGCGGGCAAACCGGTCTTTCTGTCGATCGGTTACAGTTCCTGCCACTGGTGCCACGTCATGAACCGGGAAAGCTTCGCCGACCCGGAAATCGCCGCGCTGCTGAACGAGCAGTTCATCTGCATCAAGGTCGACCGCGAAGAACGGCCCGACGTCGACGCCGCGTACATGAACGCGGTGCAGGCGCTCAACGACGGCAACGGCGGCTGGCCGCTTTCGGCCTTCTTACTGCCCGACGGTCGGCCGTTCCTCGGCGGCACTTACTTCCCGCCCGCCGACCGCGTCGACCCCGAGGGTAAGACGGTGATGATCGGTTTTCCGACCGTTCTGAAACGGGTGGCCGACGCGTATAAGACGCGCCGACCCGACATCGACAAACAGGCCGAGGCGGTGACGGAATATCTGCGACGCACCTCCAGTCGGCCGTCGTTGGCGGCCACCCCCGCGACCAAGGAACTTATTCCCGCGGCGACGGCGGCGCTGCTCGACCGCGTCGACCCGGAGCATCACGGCTTCGCCGGTCCGCCGAGTTTCGCCCCGAAGTTCCCCCAGCCGACGATCGGTCTATTCCTCTTGGCGACGGCCGACGGCAAGGGCGTCGCGGCGACGGCCGCCCAGGCTTCGGCGATGCGGCGCGGCGGCCTCTATGATCAGATCGGCGGCGGCTTCCACCGCTACAGCGTCG
>JBOFFD010000396.1:0-7385 GCA_051648425.1 Planctomycetia bacterium | reverse complement strand
CTGCACGAATTCACGTACCACAGGCCGCTCGCCGATTCGTGCAGGCGGGACGCCCGCACCACAATGAGACCGCCGCCGGGAAGCGACCTTTTGGTGGCAAACCTCTTTCACGTCGACGGCGGCGCGTAGCGGCGGGCGGCGACGGCCATCGTTGCAGGATACGCCAGTAGCGCCGCCGCCACCGCCGCGCCGTCGGCGGCCCACACATAACCGTCGGCCGCGTGTTCCAGCGAGAAGCCCAGCAGGTGGACCGCCACCACCAGGAAGAACGCCAACAGCAGGTAGCCCAGAAACGTGTCGGTGAGCTTGAACGGTTGGAACGGACGGTCGGCGGGGTCGAGCTGCAACGACGTCCAGCCGATGCCGACCGCCAACCGCAGGTAGATCACCAGCGTTCCCACGCAGACGGCCGCCAGCAGGGCGGCGTAGACCACCGGCCCGTACTGCTGCAGCGTCGTCGAGGCGATCTCGGCGTCGCCGGCCTTCGCCGCCCCCAGACCGCTCATGCTTTCAAAGACGGAAAACAACATCAGACCCGCGAACGCCAGCGTGGCGAGCAGGTCGCGGTTGCCGTCTTGCAGGCTCTCGGCCATGTGTTCGCGGTAGTCGTCTTCGTCGACGGGCGGGACGACGGCGTTCGGCAGTCGACCCAGCGCGAAGGCGGCGGCCCTTCGGTGCATCCACAAGAAGATCAGCAATAGACCGATAAAAGTACTGCCTGCCGCCAGCACCGCCAGCGCCGCCTGCTTGCCGAACGCCAGCGCGAACACGCCGGCGGCGAAGCTGGCGATGAGGTCGGTCAGCAGGAAGAACTGGGTGGACATGCCGGCCCAGTTCAAGCCGGCCGACTTGCGGGGGTCGTGGTTCACCCGCCCGACCGTCTTCAGCACGTAACTGTACGAAACGCCGTTGATGATCATGCCCGCGTGCATGCGGGCCAACCGCAGTGCGACGACGACCGAAACGACCAGCATCATCAACGAATACAGTCCGAAAATCGACGTTTCCAGCCGGGCGAGGCCGTCGGGCAGCTTGCGTTCCAAAACGTTCTGCAAGAGGATTCCGAGTCCGGCGAAGGCCGACCCGAGAAACACCACCAGTTCCCGACGGCGGGAAACCAAGCTGCGGATTTCCCGGCTGATGTACGAGTATTCAAGCTGCTGCTCGGTCACTGGACGGCCTTCCTTGGCTGGGGCGGCGACGTTGACGGAATCGGCCGACGGCCGCCCTTGTGCGTCGCCGCGAGCCATAATAATCTATCCGAAGGGACGGGTCGCCGCCACGCCCCTCTCCTCTCCCCGTGTCTCGCGACTAGGACGGGCGCCTGCCGATGACCCAGCCTTGGACGTACACGATCTTCTGCACCGAAACGGGCTTTCGAGGCAAGGCCGCCAAGTATAAGATCGCCGCCGAATGGAGCGGCGGCGGCTACACCGAACTCAAGACTTTCAGCTTCGCCGACGACGACTGCCTGGAGGACGCCTACCGGGCGGCGCGGCGTCGGGCCGCTGAAATCCTGTTGCTGAACGACGAACAGCTCGGCCCGATGGCGATCTACCAACTCGAACGCGGCAAGCACGACTACGAACTGCGCCGCCGCCAGGATTTGGAAGAGCGTTTCAACGAACGTTCGACGCCGCCGCCGGCCGACCGACCCGCCGACGACGGACCCCGGCCGACGCCTTGAAACAAGCCCGCGACGGCGCAACAATAGACTAAGCATCCGTGAACGACGACGTTTTCGCCACGGGATTTCCCCCGCGCGACGCCGTCGGTCTCGCGCCTAACTCGTCCCGCAAGAGAAGGATCATCCACTGTGAAAAAGATCGAAGCGGTCGTCCGACACTACAAACTCGACGATGTGAAAAAGGCGCTGGCCGACGTCGGCGTTCAGGGGATCACCGTCAGCGAAGTCCGCGGTTGCGGCCGCCAGCACGGCCAGACGGAAATGTACCGCGGGGTGGAGTACACCGTCGATCTCCTGCCGAAGGTGAAGATCGAAATCGCCGCTCAGGATTCCGCCGTGCCGAAGATCACCGGCGCCATTATAGCCGCCAGCCGCACCGGCGAAATCGGCGACGGCAAGGTCTTCATCACCGATCTCTTGGACTGCGTCCGCATCCGCACCGGCGAATCCGGCGACGCCGCGGTTTGACGTCCGCCGTTTCCCTCGGCGACGTCCGCGAGCCGGCCCACGCCGGCGTCGCCTATTCGGCCCATCCCGACCGCCTCCGCGCCGACCTCGATCGCTTGTTCACCGGCCCCGGCGGTCCGGGCCTGCCCACCCTCGCCGCGTCGCCCCCGGCCGGTCCGCGCCTGCGCGCCGTCCTGGCGCCGCACATCGACTTTCCGCGCGGCGCCGGCGTCGTCGCCCACTCGTTCAAAGCACTGGCCGAACGGTCCACCGCGTCGCTCTTCTTCCTCGTCGGCACTTCGCACTATTCGTACGAACGCTTCACCTTGAGTCGGCAGCACTTCCGCACGCCACTGGGCGTCGCGGAAACCGACCGAAACGTTGTCGACCGCTTGGCGGCGGCCTACGGGCCGAAAGCCTATGCCGACTCCGACGCCCATCGGCCCGAGCATTCGCTTGAACTGGAAATTCTCTTCCTGCAACACCTGCTCGCCGGCCGCCGCGACTTCCGCATCGTGCCGCTCCTTGTCGGCTCATTCCACGATGCGGTGCGCGACGGCGTCGTACCGAAGAACCTGCCCGACGTCGCCCGCATGATCGCCGCGCTGCGCGACGCGATCGCCGACGCCGGGGAAGACGGTTGCGTGGTCGTCTCCGGCGATCTGGCGCATATCGGCCCAAAGTTCGGCGACCGCCGCCGGATCGACGCCGCCGCCGACCACGCCTGCCGCGCCGCCGACCTGGCGCTGCTGAACGCCATCGAAACCGGCGGCGCGCCGGCGCTGGCGACCTACGTCGCCGCCGAAGCCGACCGCCGCCGTCTCTGCGGCTTCCCGCCGCTCTACACCACCCTGGAAGCCCTGCCGAACGCCGTCGGCCGAACCCTGCGCTACGACCGGTACGTCGACCCGAACGGCGCGGAACTCGTCAGCTTCGCCGCCGCCGCGTTCGAGGATCCCGGCGCGGCGTGCGACGCAAAAATCTAAGACTTGACATCGACGACTCTCACGGCGATTTCAGTTTCGCCGACAGATCGTCGACGGCGCGAAAGACCAACTGTTTGCCGGTTTTCAGTGAAACGAGAAGACCCATCGTCGCCAGTTGATTTAAATCAGACCGGGCGGTGTTGTTTGAGATCCCGTGCGTGTGTTGATGTTGCGTCACGGAAAGCGTCTTAAACCGCCCGCGCAGCAGATCGTTCAGCAACGACGCCTGCCGCGGGTTCAAGTCAGTCCGTGCTTCCAAAAGTTTTGCGGCCTCGACGGCCTTTGCGTGCACCCGCTCGAGATGGCCGTGCAGTTCTTCAATGGCTTTCCTAAGGATCGTCAGGTTGTAGTGCAGAAAATACGTCAGATCGCCGCCGTCGGTTTCCGTGTACAGATAGGCCGTGGCGTACTTCTTCGGTCCCCGTAGAAACAATCGCGAGATCGGCAGAAACTCCAACAGCCCGTAGTTCTTTTTCAGCATGTACCAATAGAAGATCGATCGCGCGGTGCGGCCGTTGCCGTCGACGAACGGGTGGATGAATCCGACGGCGAAATGCAAGGCGACCGCTTTGACCACCGGATGCAGGAACGGCCCGGAGTCGTCGTTGGCGAAGTCGCACAGTTCTTGGATTCGCTCGTCGATGGTGGCGGCGTCGGGCGGCGTGAAGAGCGTCTCGCCGGTTTCCATGTCGGCGACGGTGATCTTTTCATCCGGTCGGCGGAACCGCCCGGCGGCGTCTTCCTTGTCGAGCGTCTTATCAGTGATGACTTCTTGGAGATGTTGAATAAGTTCCACCGTCAATGGAACGTGTTTCAGTTCTCGAATCTCGGAAATCGCCTGGTAGTTGTTGAAGATCATCCGTTCGGCGCGGTCGCGGGGGGCCGCGTTCGACCGCAGCATTTTCTTGGCGGCTTCCCGCGTCGTCGTCGCCCCTTCCAACTGACTAGAGGCGATCGCCTCGTCCATCAACGATTTCAGTAAGACGCGGTTTCGATCATGCTCGTTCAACGCGCCGACGTTCGTCGGTCCGTCGATCATGCCGCCGGCGTGCAGATCGATGAAATGCAACAATTCGACGAGGCGGGGCGGTATCCAATACCGCAACCGGTCGTCCATCGACTCGAAGGCGATCGGAAGTTCGCGGAACTGACTCTTCCGCAACAGCGACACCAACGACCAAGCTTCCACCGCCGAAACATTCTTCGGCATCGGGCGAAAGCGAAACTGTTCCCAGTGCAAATAGTCGTCGTCGGCGAACCGGCGGACTTCGGCCACGTCCACTCGCTCGAAGAGTTCGGGCAACCGCTCGTAGCGTGGTTCCGGCGGTCGTTTCGGTAGGCGCATCGTTGGCGACTCTCCTCGCAATATCTCGCAATGATACTCCAAATTGCGAGCAATGCGATGCCGACGGTCGTCAGTTCGGGCGGGCTTCCACCACCACGACGCCCGCGTCGGTCGGGTGGACGGCGGTTAGGGTGAAGCCGGTTTCGTGCAGCAGGCGGCGGAAGTCGGATTCGGTGCGCTCGCGGCCGCCGAGAAGTACCAGCATCGCCAAATCGAGCCATTTGCCGAAGGCGGGGGCGTCGCCCTCGGCGATGACGAATTCGACGATGAGCAGCACGCCGCCCTCGGGCATGCCGGCTCGGCAGTTTTTCAGGATGGTGTGACAGGCGGCGTCGTCCCAGTCGTGCAGGATGTGCCGCATTAGGTAGACGTCGCCCTCGGCCGGCACGTCCGCGAAGAAGTCGCCGCCGACGGCGTGGGCGCGGTCGGCGAGGCCGGCGGCCTCCAACCGATGGGCCGTGCGGTCGGCGACTTCGGGGCGGTCGTAAACGACCCCCCGTAAGTGCGGATGGCTCCGCAGGATTTCGATCAGCGTCGAGCCGTTGCCGCCGCCGACGTCGACCAGCGTGCGATGGCGTGAGAGGTCGTAGGCCGTCAGCAGGCCGGCGGTTTCTCGGCCGTGGATGCTGGTCATGGCGGCGTCGAAGAGGGCGCCGGCTTCGGGGTGGACGGCGAAGTAGTCGAACATCGGCCGACCGAAAACCTTGTCGAACGCGGGCTGACCGGTGCGGACGGAATAGAGCAACTCGCCCCACGCCCGCTGCTGCTCGCCGCCGCGAACGCGGGCCATGGCGCGCACGGAGTGCGGGACGTTGGTGCGCAGAGCGTTCGACAGCGGTGTCAAGGCGTAGACACCGGGAGTCGGTTCCGCGAAGACGCCGATCGACGTCAGTGTGCGCAACAGTCGGTGAAGGGCGTCGGGATGGGCGGCGACGGCCGTCGCCAGGGCGTCGAGCGGTTGGGGACCGTCGGCGAGACGGTCGGCGACGCGCAGTTCCGCCGCGACGGAAATCGCCTGGGCCGCCCAGGCGCCGGAAAGCAGCCGCAAGATGGTTTCCGAACCCGCCGACGACTCATCCGCCGCCGGGTGGGGCGGCGGGATGGGGGTCGCGGGACCGAAACCTTCGGTCACTTCGACTGCAAGCCGATTTCGATGAAGACGTCGGGCCGACCCTTGCCGGCGGGGGTGGCGACGAAGACCGACTTCGGCTCGGTCTTGTTCTTGCTCTTCGACGACCGGCCAGGCTGCCAGTTCAGGCCGCGCAGACGGATTTCCTGAACGTCTTCGTCCTTGCTGGCCAACTGGTCGAGGTTTTCGGCCGGGTTCACCTTCAGCTTCTGGCTGGAGGCGTTGTCGAAAATTTTATTTTGGGCGGTCTTCAGTTCGATGACCTTTTCCTGAGCGCTTTTCGCCTCGGAGCCTCGGCCGGGCAGCAGTTCGGGCCGTTGTTGCGGCGTGGCGTAGACCAGCAGCCGTTCCTTGCCGACCGGGGGCGTGACTTCAAAGTAGCTGCCGTCGTCGGGGAGAACGCTGCGGGAACCCTTTTGGACCATCGGGACGCGGCCTTCGTCGGCCGAGTCGGGGACGAGCAGGGTGCGGGCTCCGTCGGGGCCTTCGTGGAAGACGTACAAGTAGACGTCGCTGTCGCATTCGAGGCTGATGCGGAAGCGTTGACCGACGCCGAAGACGTGGCTGGCTTCGTCGACCGACTGTTCGACGCCGTTCTTGTCGATGACCAGCACGTTGTAGGCGAGCGAGGTGGCGTTCTCGAGGCCGATCTCGGCGAGTTTGCCGTGGACCTTGCCGCCCTTGTCGACGCCGGCGCGGATGATGCCGCGAAGGCTGACGCCCTCGGCGGCGGGGGCGTCGGCCGCCCGCGCGGTCGCGGAAGTCGAAAGGGCGAGTCCCAGCGCGGCCGCGCCGAAGAAAGCGGTGTTCCAACGGACGAGGGAAGCGGTGGCGGTCACGGTCGAATCTCCTTGCAACACAGGTTCGGACGTTCGGGGTGACAACGGTTTAGGGAACAACGCGTATGGAAAACGTTCGCCGAAGCGTCCACGCGGACGGGCCGCGCGGCTCTAGTGTGTCGTACGCCCGACCCTCGGTCAATGCCGCCTGCACCCGGCGGAACACCAAGGTATGGGCAAACAGCCCCCGCAAGAGGTCAATCTGTTCGACGTCGAGATTTCGGACGCGCATTCCGGACAGAAAACCCGGGACGGCCTCCGCCGGTTCGTCCGGCTCGCCGACGGGCGGGCGGGGTTGTTTTTCAAAAGGGTCGGCGTCGGTAACGAACGCCGCCAGTTCGTCGACGCCCGGTTCGTCGCCGGCGGTTTGGAAGAACTTCGTCGGACGGTCGGCTTCCAGCGGTCGGCTCCAGAGCAGGGTCGTCGTGCCGTCGTCGGCCTTGGCGACGAGCGTCAACCAGCCGCGACGCGACGACGTCGCCTCCAAGACCACTTCCCGTCCGACCGCGACTTCTTCGACCGGTTCGCCGTCGGCCAAGAGGCGGATGTTGAGCGTCGCGGGCGTTTTCGGAGCGTCGGGGCCGTCGGGCCGCAGCACCCAGTCGAGGGCCGCGACGGTCGCCCGCAGGTTGAAGACGACGTGGGCGTCGCCGTCGGGCGGTCGATTCTGGCGGGCGAACGGCTGCGTGACGGCCGCCGTGTAGCCGTCGAGGGTTTTGTCGAAGGCGGTGAACTCGGCGTCGTCGTCCAGGCCGGATTTCGGCGTGGCCGAGGCGGCCGCCGCCTTCAGTTCGGCGGCGTCGGTCCAAACGGCGGCATTCTGTTTTCTGTAGTCGGACAGCTTGGCTTCGATTCTTTCGGCGGCTCGAACCCGGTTGGCGTCCTCGACCAGCTTCTTCATGCGGGCGAAGTCCGCTTCGGAAGCGAGGTCGTCGGGAAACTGCTCCGCGAC
>JBOFFD010000395.1:0-7546 GCA_051648425.1 Planctomycetia bacterium | reverse complement strand
GTCGACGGCGAGAAAGGCGTCCTGCAGGGAAAGCGGCGGCATGGCGAAGCTCCCGGGTGGCGGCCGGCGTCCCCACCGCCCGCCGCCAGCGAAGCCGAATTCACCATCCGAGGCAATGTCAATCTTTGAATGACCCTGCAACGGGCGGTCCGGGTCCGCGCCAAAGTCTTGGCGGTTAGATGGCGAGGGATAGGCGGTCTTGCCAGTAGAGTGGCCAGTCTCCCGCGTAGTGCATGGAGCAGAGTCGGCCCATGCGGACGGCGTTTTCGGGGAGCCAGCGGCCGCCGGCGCTTTTGAGACGCCGGCCGATCAAGTATTTGCACGCCCCCTCGATCGCGCCGCTGCCGACCGACCGTCCCTTCGCAAGCCGTTCACAGTATCCCAGGTGGTCCAAGTGCGGCGCCAGGTAGCCGATCAACTCCTCCGTGGCTTTGACGACCGCTTCGGCGTGCTCGGGGTCGCACCGCTCGCGCCACCGTCCGATCCACTCGCACGCTCCGGGCCAGCCGTCGCTCAAGAGGGCGAAGCGGCCGACGGTCTTCCCGCCCAGGGCCGCCCCCGAGCCTTCGCCGTACACCGACCGCGTCGCCGCCGCCAGATGCTCGAGCGCGTGGAAGACGTCCAGGACGCCGCGCGATCCGGGGAATTGGAGTTCGGCGTGACGCCAAATCCACTTGGCGCCGTCGGCCAACACGGTGATCGCCGCCGGGTCCGCGACCCCCAGCCGGTCGGCCCACTCCCGCCAGTCGGCGGCGAACTCGTCGCACGACGCCATCGCCACCCGCACCGATCGGGCGGCGGGCTTCGGCAGCGTCCGCGCCTCCCAGCAAGCCGCCCGCGCCGCTTCGCCGGCCGTTCGCTTCAGGAAAAGGGCGACGCGGATTTCCTTCCAGCCGTCGTCGACGGTGTTGACCATGGCGCCGTCGGTCTGGAACTCGACGTCGCCTTCCGCCGCCGCGAAAGCGGCGGTCGCCGTCTCAAGCCCACGCCAACGCTCGACCGGCGCCGCCTCGTCGTAGCAGCAGCGCCGCACGCTCTGAGCGGAGACGGTCCAGCCGCAGGCGTCGGCCAGGTGGTCGGCCAGGTGGTCGGCGGCCTGGGCGAACCCCCAGTTCGTGCCGAAGAGACAGACGAGTTTGCGGGCGCGAACGGTCGATCGACCGAGGATTCCCAGCCGAGCGTCCGCCGGAAACGAGGAATCCCGGCAGCCGGGACGGGAAAGATAGCGGCGGTGAAGCGTCGCTTCGCCGAGCGTGGTCAGCACGGTTCGCGGCCGGGCCCCTTTGTCGCGCGGCTTCGCTTGGCAGGTCGGGCAGGCCGAGGCCCCTTTTTTTCCGCGGTCTCGACGGCCGTCTGCAACTGGTTCTCCATCGTCCGCCGCAACAGCTCGCGGCCCTTGTTCAAGGCCAACCCCTCGATCGCATCGAGCCCCGTGCCGTCGGGAGCGGTTTCGCCGACCTGGCGCATTTCCAAGAGCAGCTCGGCGAACGCGTCGCGCAAGAGCTTTTCCTCGAACGTCAGCGACGTCTCGTCCCCCATGACCGCCGCCCCAACAACGAAATCCAACCGCCCCGACCCCCGAGGCCAGCCCCGATCCTCGCATCCCCCCTAAACCACGACAACCCCAGTGCCAAAGATTTGGCACTCACCCGGCCAGCGGCGAACACACGGGGCGGCCAGTCCCGCGCAAACGCGACGTTCCAACGGTCCGCCGCCGGCGAAACCTCTCGCGTCGTCCAATGCGGTCGCTCGTCGACCGACCGTCGGGACGGACCGCGTCGGTGGTTGTTTTTCGCGGTGGGTTTTCCGCAGCCTGCTTTGCGGACTTCAACGCTGACGACTTCCGGTTCGACGTCTCCAAACGTCAAGTCTTCCAATGGCAGCCGGTCGATTCTTCTTCGGCGACCTCTTCCTCACGGTGACCCCGACCAGCGTCGACGACTTCTTCGCCCTTTTGCTCGACGACTAAGTTTCACCTTCCACGTCGCGCGGCGGTCGACGCCCCCTTCCTTTCGTTAATTATTTAGCGATAAATGTTGACGCCGGGGGGCCGCTCGGCTAGACTACTCTCGTTAAACAAATAACAGAGAAACTGCGATGGTGAGACAGCCGACCGACGGGCTGACGCCCCGCGAAGCTCAGATCATGGACGTCTTATGGAACTTGGGGCGCGCCGGCGCCGACCAGGTTCGCGCCGCCCTGCCCGATCCGCTCCATGACTCCACCGTGAGGACGATGCTGCGCATTCTGGTGGAAAAAGGGTTCGTGAAGCGCGGCGACACCGACGACGGCGCACTGTACCGCCCGGCCGTCAAACGGGCGCAGATGCAGCGTCGCGCCGTCGCGCAAATGCTGGATCGCTTCTTCGGCGGATCGGCCCAAGACCTCGTCTTGCGGTTGTTGGAAGACAAACGACTTTCGTCGGAACAGCTCCGCGACCTCTCGCGCCGCCCCGACGACGACGCCGCGACGGAGGACGGCCCGTGAGCGAAACCCTCACCCTCTTCGCGATCGGCGTCGCGCTGAAAACGGCGGTGGTTCTCGCCGTCGCCTGCGCCGCCGTCTGGTTCCTGGCGGCCCGCCGCCCGCTGGCCGCGGCTACAGTCGCCCAGGCCGGCTTGTCGGCCGCACTTTTGCTTCCCTTCGCCGAAGGCGTCCTGCCCCGCTGGACGGTCGCCGCGCTTCCCGCCGACGTCGTCGACCGACGGCCCGCCCTCCCACCAACGAAAATGAACATCCCACCGATTGAAACAACCGCCCCGGCGGCGGCCGGCGGCATCGATCGAGTGGAGCGCGTCCAGCGACGCGACGCCGTTGGAACGGACGCGAACGACGCGCCCCCTCGAACGCCGCCCTCTTACACACCACCCCCTTCGGTCCCCGCCCCCGCAGTCTCTCTCACCCCTGGTGCGACGGAAAACGTCGCGACGACGACGGTCTTACACGGACTTTGGACGACCGCCGCGTCGCACGCGGTCGAAAGCGCGGCGGCGGTGTATCTTCTGGTCGCCGGCCTGTTGCTCGTTCGTCTCGCCGTCGGCGGCCGGGCCGTTCGGCGACTGATTCTAAGATCGACGCCGATTCAAGATGAACGTTGGCGCGCCGCGTTCGCCGACTGGACGTCGAAGGCGGGCGTCCGGTCGGTGCGTCTCTTGGCCAACGACGCTCTTAGAGTTCCGGTCGCCATCGGCGGGCCGCGCCCGGCGGTCGTCGTCCCGACGTCGCTGTTGGACGTACCGGCCGATCAGCGCGACGCCGTTCTTTGTCACGAACTCGCACACCTCCGTCGCGGCGACTACACCTGGCAAGCGGTCGCCAAACTGACCACCGCCTTGCACTGGTACAACCCGTTCGCCTGGCGGCTGTGCCGCCGGCTGTCCGACCTGCGTGAGCGCATTTGCGACGACTGGTGCGTCCACCATCTGAACGGCGCGCCGCGCTATCGTTCCGCCTTGATCGCCATCGCCGCGTCGCTCGTCGAACCGAAGAACCACGTGGAACCGTCGTCCGCCGCCGAATCGCCTTCGTTCGGAGTGGCGATGGCTCGACCGCACGGATTGATCGCCCGCCTTGGACGCCTTCAAAAGAACGAGGGAAACGCCATGTGTCAGTTCAGTCGACGGTTCCGTCTGATGACGAACGTAGGGTCGATGACGGCGGCCGCGCTTCTCGGCGCGCTGCAGTTCATCCCCGCCGCGCCGGCGGTCGTCGCGCCGGCGCTGGCCGCGGACGAACCCGCCCCGCCTGGTTTGACGTTGCTGGTCGTCGACGAAGCGACGAAGAAGCCGATCGCCGGCGCGGTCGTCCGCGTTTGGACGACCATCCCCGATGTTACCCTAGGCCGTAGGATGCGCGAGTCGGACGATGCGGAAGCGTATGCTGCTTCGACCGACGCCGCCGGCCGTCTGGTCATACCGCCGCCGCGTCATTCCCGGTGGTTGACGGTCGACGTGGCCGCCCCCGGCTACGTCATGCTGCGTCTGAAAAAACCGTTGGCGTTCGTCGGGGACCGACGGGAATCCTATCGGCTGACCGCGGCGTTGAAACCGGGCCGGAAGATCGGCGGTCGAGTCGTCGACGGCGAAGGCCGCCCGGTGGTCGGGGCGACGGTTCTGACAACAGCGAGAATGGATCGGCCGGCGGAAACGGCGGAGTTCAGAGAGCTAATGGACGAAGCGCCGGCGATCACCGACGCCGACGGCCGATGGTCGTCCGCCGTATTGCCGAAAGTCTTCGATTTCCTCGTCGTCATCGTTGCCCACGTCGATCATAAGATCACCGACGCGCACACGAACGACAAACCGTTCACCATTTCCGAACTGCAAATGGAAAACGCCGTTCTTAGATTGGGAAGTTCAAAGTCGTCGGCGGTGCGAGTGGTGGATGTAGAAGGCAGACCGGTCGCCGGCGCCAAGTTCCGCGATGGATTCATGAACGGGATGTTGAACCATCTAGATAAGACGACCGACGCCGCGGGAAGAATCACACTCAGATTCGGAAACGCCTACACACAATCGGCCGTCGCGGTGGCGGACGGCTACGCGCCGACGGTGTTCGTACTGGACGAGTCGTCGGACCTCAACCCCGCGACAGTCGTCGTGAAGCGGGGGCGCACGGTGGGCGGCGTGGTGAGGAACGACCAAGGCGACCCCCTTCAGGACGCCCGCGTCTTCCTCACTGAATTCGCTGGACCAGAAATGGCGCGGCGATCGGCCTTCACCGACGCCGACGGACGGTTCAGCCTGGAGAACTGTCCATTGGAGGTTTTTTCACTGAGCGTCGATGCGCCCGGGTACGCGCCGCAATCGCGGACGGTCGGCTTGGACCGCAACGCCGCGTCGGTGGTCTTATATCCCGAATTGACGCAGAAGATCGTCGTCGCCGTCGTCGACGCCGCCACGAAGAAGCCGATCGACGCGACAGTGGAAATGGGCGGAATCTTGGGTACGGAACGTCCCGATTTCGACAAACCTAAGACCGTTCCCGCCGGCGAATTGACCTTCGAATTCACGCTGCGGCACCCGCACAACCCGTTTAACAATCGGCACGTCCTTCGCGTCACGGCCGACGGTTACAAGCCGTTCGTCACCGAAGCCTTCTCCACCGACGGCCGTTCGCGCCGATTCGACGTCGCGTTGGAGAAGGAGAATCGCAAGGCGCCGTCGCTCTAGGCTTTCTGCGGCAAGTATGTTCTGGTTGATTTCTGGTCGCCCACCTCGAAAGACGATCTCGCGGAACGCGAACAAATCGCGAAGAACCGCGAAACTTAGAAGCGACTGGTCAAGCAGTGATCGTGAGCGTCGCGATCGGAGAGCGAGCCGCTTGGGAGGCGTATCTGAAAGATAAGAAGCCAGCCGGCGTGCAATGGTACGGCGGCGAAGCGATGGAGGCGGCGGCCGTCGCCTTCGATCCCAAAGGGTTCGTCGTCGCGGCGACCGGCTCGATGAAAGAGGCCGTCGAAGAACTCGAATGGAAACTGAACTGAAAAGAATAGCCGACCTTTCGGCCACGCAGGATTGCGCATCCGTTCGTTAGGCGGGGGGCGCGCCGAAGTCGCCGTCGGGGTCGCGCCAGACGGAGTGCAGGTGGTTGGCGACGAGGCCGGCCGAGTCTTTCTGCACGTTGACGTACTCGACGAGGAACGTCGGGCCGTGCAGGCGGTAGTAGTGCGGTTCGCCGGTCTTGTCGGAGCCGGCCCAGGCGAAGTACACCTTTTCCAAGCCGGCCTTGGCCGCTTCGTGCTTCCGCTCGGCGGCCGCCGCTTCCGGCAGGTTGTCGGCGTAGACCGCGATCAGCGATTCAACCAGCGACCGCTGCGCCGGCGTCATGCCGACGGCCGCCAAGCCTTCGGGCGCCCCCTGCGGCGGGTTGGGTTTGCCGCCGTCGCGGATGTCCAGCGGCGCTTCCTTCGACAACATCGCCTCGGTCCGTTGATCGCTGGAAAGGCTGGCTAGCAATTCAAAGGCGAGCCGTTCCTCGGCGGCCAACACCTGCAGACCCATTGGCGGGCCGCCGGGCACTTCGTCGCGGCAGACCGCCGGGTTCACGCCGTAGAAGGTGGGCGTCGACGCCGCGACCCTGCCGTCGACGATCGTGTAGTTCAGCGACAGGTGGTGCCCTTCGACGCTCCAAGCCCACTTGCCGGTCGCGCCCGGCGTTCCCTGCACCGCGAAATAGTAGCGCTCGGGGTCGCGGACCGCGCCGTTCTCCTTGTTCCGTTCGTGGTAGGCGATGTAGGATTCCAGGTTCATGATCTGGACGGCCCGTCGGTAGCCGACGTCGCTCGTGCCGGTCCGCATCAAGGCGAGGGCGGCCTTCTTCTGGTCGGCGGTCATCTCCCGCAGTTGCAGCCCCTTGCGGTTCGCCTTCGGGATGTAGTGCCAGTCGCGGCGGGCCGGGTCGTCGAACGAGAGGACGGCCTTGCCGCGTTGTTCGGAGGTGAGGGTCGCCAGAAAAGCGTCGGCGGCGGCAGCCATGCCGTCGGCGGTCGTTTCCAGACTTTCGCGCGAGGGGGCGGCGCCCACCGTCGGCGTCGGACCGTTCAGCGCCGCCGCCGCGAAAAGACCCATCGTCGCCAAGGCCGATCGTCGTTCCTGCAAGCGCATGCCGTTCCCCTTCACCACCGCGCGTCGTACGGAAAATCGTGGTTGAGTAAGCGTACCCAATCGCGGCCCGCCGGGCAACCGACCGGAAGGCGGCGGGACCGGCCGCCGACGGCTGGATAGGACGCCCGACGGCAAACGGCGCAGAAACGGTTCGCCGGCACTGGGCGTTCAAGTCGAACACGGTTTAGAACGGAGTTCGGGCGGACCAGAGTTCCGCCTTACATTCGGACGCCAAGGACGTCTGCCTTGCTGCGGAAAAAATGGGCGGGGCTGCGGTCGGCCGCCGGTTTTGTTCGCGGAAGACGATATGCAGTTGGGGCGAGAGGCCAATGAAATCGGCCGGCCTTCGCGGGGGAAGGTCGGCCGACCGTTGTTCAACGTCTTGGGTTCGGTCGGTGAATCAACCGATATTGATGCCGAACTGCAGGTCGGGACTGGTTTCAAAGAACCGGTCGATGCGGTTGGCCCGACGGTTGCCGAGGTCGACCCGCCACCGGCGGACGTCGCGGTTGCGGCCGTCGGTGCCTTGGGCGGTGACGATCTCGGAGACGCCGTCGCCGTCGACGTCCTTGGCCTCGACGTGGACCGAGGCGAAGTCGCTGCGGTCGGTGTAGGCTTTGAACTCGAGCATTCGGTCGCCGAAGCTGCGGGAGCCGAGGTTGCCGTTGAAGGCGCGGACGACGGAATCGCCGCGATTGCCGGTGCCGACCAAGACGTCGTCGACGCCGTCGCCGTTGAAGTCGCCGGCGGCGATGTTGACGCCGCCGCGGAAGTTGTTGCGGAAGACCTGCATCTGCCGAAGGCCGCGGCCGTTCATGCCGTCGATGATGCGGACGAACGGACGGCGTCCCATGCCGGGGGCGGCCAGGACTTCGTCGCGGCCGTCGCCGTTGAAGTCGCCGGCGGCGACGTTGACGCCGCCGCGGAAGGCGCTTTCAAAG
>JBOFFD010000394.1:0-2878 GCA_051648425.1 Planctomycetia bacterium | reverse complement strand
CAGATCCCGGATCGCGAGCTCCAGCGATTCGCTTTGCAGTTGGACCGGGTTGAAGTCCGGGTTCGCCTTCACGAGGCGGCCGTTCCAAACGTGGTGATTCGCCTTCAGTTGGTCGGCGTACAGATCGACTGTCGGCATGAGCCGCTGGCTGCTGTGGAGGTGCTGGTAGGTCAGTTGGTGGCGTTGAATGAGTCTGAGGACGATGGTCCGGTAGTTCATGATTTACTCCTTCCGAAAACAGTGAGGTGTCGAGATCCGGTGCGTGCGAGTCGTGCCGGGACGTGTCGGGGACGGATGCCGGTTCGCCGGCGTCGGCGGGTGCCTTCTCGTGCGGTGGCGGACGCTTCTCTCTCAGCACAGCCGCCCGCCGCTATTCCTCGGTCGGCGGCAGGTTTCCGCCACTCGGCTGCGCGTAGATCCAGTCCAGCGCCGCGTCGGCGGTTCGGGCGACGAGCGGAAGCTCGTTCCGCCCGAAGCTCGCCGAGTCGCGCCACGTGCCGTCCTCTTTGTAAAGGCGGCTGAAGGTGACGCTGTACATCACGCGGCCGTCCTCCATCGCGTTCTGCCAGATCGCGGCCCGGACGCTCCCTTTCTTGATCTCATGGATCGGTTTCTGGTTGGTCATGTTCGTTCTCCTCGTAAGGACCGAATCGGCCCTGCCGATCGGTCGGTTTGTCGATGTTCGAGACGCATGTTCCGGCCCCCAACCGCCCGGTGGCGCGGACCCATCCCGGCGGTCGTTTCCTCCTCCGGTGCGGGGCGGGCCTTCGCTCGCAGTCACGCGCGGCGCGGGGGCCGCGACGGCTGACACCGGTGGGCCGTCTGCTCACGAAGCGTCCCCGACCCCGCCGTCGGTCTCGGCGTGGTCTTCGAGCGCCCGCTGCTGGGTGATCCACAGGTCGGCGTCGGTGGCCAACCGGCAGAGCGCCGCCATGTCCTGCCGCTGGAAGCACGCCCCGTCCCACCAGCGGTCGTTCTCCCGGAAGAGCCGGGTGAACGCGATGTTGTAGTGCTTCTCGCCGTCGATGATTTCGTGCCAGATCGTGGCCTTCACCATGCCGTCGTTCAGTTCCAAAAATGGTCGTTTCATATCTCTTTCTCTCCCCGTCAAAAATGCCCTCCGAACCGTTCGGGTCCGACGGGCCGACTCTCTTCGGCCGCGTCCGGTCTCCTCGTTCGTCGGACGGTCGTTAAGTAGAGAGGCCCGGTGGTGCGGTGGGCCTCAAAACCTTGGGAGAAAACCTCTCGTCAAAACGGAATGTCCTCGCCGTCCGGGGACTGGTTCTGGTTCTGCGTCTGGGTCTGTTCGTAGACCCAGAGCAGCGCCAGTTCGCAGACCTTGCCGACCAGCAGCAGATCATCCCGACCGAAGCTCGCCGAGTTCCGCCACTCGCCGCTCTCCTGGTCCTTGTAGATCCGGGAGAGCGTCACGCCGTAGCGGACCCCTTGCTCCGTGGTGTTGGCCCAGATGGCCCCCTTGATGCGTCCGAGACGTACCTCGTGGGCCGGCCGCTGCCGCTCCGGTTTCGGGGCGGGGCGGGCCTGAGTTGCACCGTTCGTTTTTGCCATGTGAAAACCCTTCCTTTCTTGAGTGATTGGGACATCGAACACCTGAAGTCATCGAACCATTCACGCGGCGGCGAGCTGAAGCAGCCGCCCCGCTTTTTGATCCGCCTCGGTCCGGTCGCCGGCGTTCTTGAACGCGCCGGAGAGCCGGGTCAAGGCGTCCACCAGGGAGAAGATCGTGAAGCGTCCCTGCTCGCGGGCGAGGTCCAGGGCTTGCTTGCGCAGCACCTGGCTCACGCCCGCTTTCGCGAGGACTTCCGCGACCTCCTCCGCGTCGTCGCCGAGGCGAGTTTCCATCGCCTTGCGGACGACTTTCGCGAAGCCGTCCCGCCGGTCGTCGCGCTTCTGCACGAGCCGCTCGATGATCCGCCGAATCTCCGAGAGAGACTCGTGGACGTTGGCCGTGTGCTTCCGCGCGAACTCGACCACCTCCACGGCATCCCAGACGATGTGGTTCTGACACACCGCCTGAAACCAGAAGGTTTCGATCCCCAGCGAGCGCTTGCCCACCTCCGAATTCCACAGGAAGAATCCGGGGGCGAACGCCTCGCCGTCGATCTCGACCCAGCCGAGCGGGTCGATGAGGAAGCAGAACATGTCTTCTTCCCCGCAGTAGAGCCCGGTTCCGCCGGTGCTCGCCCGTTGCGGCGGCCCGAAATCGGTCGCGAACTCGTGCAGGATCGCGACGAGGTCCGCGTTGTGCAGCCTCGTGTACGCGGTCCCGTGAACGGACCGAACCGTGTCGCCCTCCGTGAGCAGTTGCAGCGGCTTCTTGCCGGCCGGAAGGGTCTCCTCGAACACGCGGGCGGCCGTCTCGGGGGACAGCCGGTTCACCGTGTCCTTGCTCACCTTCGCGAGCTGGCAGAGTTGGCCGAACGACCAGGCGTTCATGGTGAACGCGCCGTCCGTTCCGGCCTCCACCGCGAGACTGTCCGTTGCCAGCGGCCTCGCTCGAATCGCCTGGGGCAGATGCCACCGGTCGAACGACCGGTCTTTCTGCCCGCGGCAGTGTTCGCCGAGGTCTCGCAGGGACGAAAAGCACTCGTCCGGGGTCCGCCGAAACAGTTCGAAATGCGCCCGAGTCAGATTGCTCATGGGCACCTCCAAGTAGGGGGAAAAGGAATGGGAAAAACCGAAGAAAAGCCTGAATTGCACCACCTGCCTCTCGGGCGTGGAACGGGGTGCCGCAAGGTTCACGCACGATCAAATGGTGAGCAGCATTTGAAGAGGGGTAGCTCGTGCGTAAACCCCGCGGCCGGCCCCACTCCCGAGAGACGGGTTGGGTTGTTTTCGACTACCCGTATTGAATTGT
>JBOFFD010000393.1:0-1670 GCA_051648425.1 Planctomycetia bacterium | reverse complement strand
CATTCGACGCCACGCTGAAATCGATCGTCGCCGAGCGTCCCGGCGATTTCGCGCCGTTCTTCGGACTGCCCACGAACGAACCGGCCGCCGCCGCCAACGTCGATCTGTCGATCCTGACGGCCGCCACCGACGTGGCCCTGTCCTTCGGCAAACCGATCCACACCGTCTACGACCTCAACTTCCAAAGCGGCCCCGACCCGACGCTGCCCCCGCGTCTGCTGCTGTACAACGTCCTGCTGTACCAACGCCACGGGGTTCCGGTGCGAACGAAACTGATGCTGCTGCGGAAAAAGGCCGATCATCCGTACCTCACCGGAAATCTGACCTACGGCGAAGGCCGCCATCGCGTAGAATTCAACTACGAGGTCCTTCGCCTCTGGCAGCAGTCGGTCGACGCTTACCTCAACGGCGGCCTGGCGGCGCTGCCGCTCGCGGTGCTGTGCAAATTGCCCGAAGGCCGACGGTTGCCGCAAGCGTTGCGCGAGGTGGTGCGGGCGATCGAGAAACGGCTGGGGAAGGAGGCGTCGCACGCGGAGGCGCTGCGGCTGCTGAAGGCGGCCGGCACGCTCGCGCTGATGCGGGTGCCGAAGAGCAAAATGGAAGCGATCTTTGAAGGAGTCGGACTCATGTCCCAACTGGCGGCCTACGACGAAGCGATCCTTGAAGGGGTCGTCAAAGGGAAGATCGAAGGGAAGATTGAAGGGATGCGCGACGTGCTGTTGCTGCTGGGAGGTCGGCGGTTCGGACAGGCCGACGACGCCGTGCGGTCGGAACTGACCTCGATCCACGACCTAGACCGTCTCGACCGCCTGACCGGCGCCTTGTTGACGGCTGGCTCCTGGCGGGAACTGCTGGAAACCGCTTGACGCCCGCCCAAACTCTTGACGAACGACGGTGAATACGTGAACGATCTGCTCGAACCGGCCGTCAACGCCTTCTGCCGACTGGCGACCGCCGCCGTCCCGTATCCGCCGCTGCACCAGTACGATTTCCTGGCGCGGGCGTTCGTCGCCTTGGCGCTGGTGGCGCCGTTGTGCGCGGCCATCGGCATCCAGGTGGTGCATTTCCGCCTCGCCTTCTTCGCCGAGGCCGTCGGCCATTCGGCCTTCACCGGGTTGGCGCTCGGGTTGCTGTTGTCGCTGGTCGGCGTCTCGCCCTTGTTGGGGATGTACGGCTTCGGGGTGGTGGTCGCGCTGGCGATCGCGCTTTACCGCCGGCGGTCGCGGCTTTCCAGCGACACGGTGATCGGGGTCTTCTCGGCGGCGGTGGTCGCGTTCGGACTGGTGGTCGTCGACCGCCTCGTTCGAATGGGGTTGGTGAAAGGGAATCCGCTGGAAGCGTTCCTGTTCGGCAACATCTTGACCATCACGGAAGTCGAGATCGTCAAATTGGCGGTCTTCTTCGTGGTCGCGGCCGCGTTTCAGGTGTTCGCTTACAACCGGCTGCTGTTCATCGGGTTGAATCCGGCGCTGGCGCGGACGATGGGCGTGCCGGTCGAACGGTACGAGAACGCCCTGGCGGTTTTGCTGGCGCTGGTGGTGATGTTCAGCATTCAAGCGGTCGGCGTGCTGTTGGTGACCGCGCTGCTGGTGGTGCCGGCGGCGGCGGCCCGCAGCGTGGCGCGATCGGCCGGTTCCTGCTTCTGGTGGGGGACGAGCATCGCCCTCGTC
>JBOFFD010000392.1:0-5206 GCA_051648425.1 Planctomycetia bacterium | reverse complement strand
CGCACAAGCTGCTGCCCAACCCGCGCATTGAAGTCGCCGCCGTGTGCGACGTCGACCGCAACCACCGCGACGAAGCCGCGAAGCTGTGTTTCGAGCGCACGAAGAAGCGCGTCGGAGTCTACAACGACTTCCGCGAACTTTTGGAACGCAAGGATATCGACGCCGTTCTCGTCGCCACGCCCGACCATTGGCACGCCCTGGCGTCGATCCACGCGATGGAAGCCGGCAAAGACGTCTACTGCGAAAAGCCGCTCACGCTGACGATTGAAGAAAGCCAGAAGATGGTCGCCGCCGCCCGCCGCTACGGCGCGGTGCTGCAGACCGGCAGCCAGCAGCGCAGCGACAACCGGTTTCGGTTGGCGTGCGAACTGGTGCGCAACGGCGTCATCGGCAAGCTGAAGCGCGTCGACACGATGATCGGCGGCGTCGGCGCCGGCGACTGGCAGAAGCCGACCACCCCGCCGGCCGAACTCGACTGGGACATGTGGCTCGGCCCCGCACCCTACGCGGAATACTTCCCCAACCGCGTCCACTACCAGTTCCGCTGGTTCCTGGACTACTCCGGCGGCAAGATGACCGACTGGGGCGCCCACCACAACGACATCGCCCAGTGGGGCATCGGGGCCGACGGCTCGGGGCCGGTCAAGGTGAAGGGCGCCGGCAAGTTCCATGAGAACGGCCCGCACGACGTCGCGACCGACTTCAACATCCAGTACACCTACGGCCCGGAACACGGCGACGTCGAACTGCACTGCCATGCCGACGGCGACAACGGCGTGAAGTTCACCGGCGCCGACGGCTTCGTGTTCGTCAGCCGCGGCCGCATCGAAATTTCCAAAGGCGAAACCAGCCTGAAGGAATACGACGCGATCGTCAAGGAATACAAGCCCGAGTCGTTCAAGACGAAGCTGTACAACAGCCGCGACCACCACGAAAACTGGTTGGATTGCATCGCCAGCCGCGAACTGCCGATCTGCGACGTGGAAGTCGGCCACCGCAGCGTGACGGTCTGCCACCTCGGCAACATCGCGCTGCAACTCGGCCGCGAACTGAATTGGGATCCGAAGGCCGAAGCCTTCGTCGGCGACGAAACCGCCCAGCGCTTGACCAGTCGGCCGATGCGCGGCCCCTGGCACCTGTAATCCCCGAGAAAACGAACAACCACTTTGGAGACGCGATCCGTGAAAATGCAGACGCAGGATCTGGAAAAGTTGGTCGTCGACCTCGGGTCGGACGATCAGGCGCAGTCGTACAAGGCGGCGCGCCGCCTGACGACGCTGGCCGCCGAAGCGGGCGACGCCGGCAAGGAAAGCGACCGGGCCGACCTGGCCGCCGGCTTGACGGCGCTGCTGACGGCCACCCGTGAAGAAGAACAGGGCAAGAACAAGGTCAAGGTACCGAAGTTCTCGAAGCGGGCGCGCCACGAACTGTGCCGACCGCTGAGCCAAGTGGCGACCGACGCCGAAGTCGGCCCGCTGACGTCGCAACTCGGCGACCTCGCCGTCCGCGACATGGTGCGGTACGTGCTGGAACGCATTCCGGGGCAGACCGCCACGCGGGCGCTGTGCGAAGCGGCCGTCAACGCCGTCGGCCCGGCGTTCCGGGTGGGCGTGGTCAACGCGCTCGGCAAGCGTCAAGGGGACGGCGTCGTCGCCGCCCTGAAGGCTTGCGCCGAAGACGGCGACTACCAAGTCCGGTTCGCGGCGGTCGAAGCGTTGGCCGGCCAGGCTGACGAAGCGGGCGACGCGGCGGCCGTCGCCGCCGGCAAGGCGTCCGGCCCGTTCAGCGGCGTTTCACCCGATCGGGCGGCCCGCGCCCGCGTTCGACTGGCCGAAACGCTGGCGAAGGCCGGTAAGAAGGCCGAGGCGAAGAAGGTGTTCCAGTCCGTCGCCGAAAGCGCCGGACCGGCCCAGAAGAAGGCCGCCGAGATCGGCCTGAAGAACCTCGGCTGATCTTAGCCGAGCGTTTTCTTACACGACGAACCCCGCGCGGCCTGGAACGCCTTCGTTCCAGGCCGTCGTCGTATCAGCCCGAGCTTTTTGAGTGAAACGCCGTCTTAGTCCTTTCTCGTCCCGGCGCGTTTCTCAACCGTTCGCGGCTACGGTTCGACCGACGCCGGTTTGAACGCGGCGAGGTCCGGCACGTCCACTTTCACGCCGTCCTTCGGCACCTCGCGCTTCGCCGTCCAAACCACGGCGTTCAGAATCGACGTTCTAAGATCGTCGATCTTCCAGTTGCGATAGTAGTGCGGCATCACCACCGCCGCGCCCCGGCCGCCGTCTTTTCGTTCAATGCACCACGAGACGACGTGCTTCGTCGGCGGTTCGGTGGGCGCCATGGTCGTGGCGACGGCGACGACGTTCGACGCGGGGCCGTTCGGGCCGAAATAGTTGTTGTAGTACGGCTCGTCGTCGAAGGTGTACGTCGACCAACCGCGTAAGACCGGGTGGTCGCCGTCGGCGGGGGTGATTTCCGCGTTGAAGACCTCCGCGTGCGAGTTGTGATGTTTGCACTCGTGGGCGAAGTAGCCGCCCATCCAATGTAAGAGCGGGTGGTCGCCTTGGGCGGGCATGTCGGCGGCGCCCAGGCCGGTGGCGAAATGAACGCAGACGATGCCGGCGCCGCGATTCATCATCGCCGCCAAGTCGGCCATGATCTTTTCCTTGCCGGGCATCCGCGCCGGCGGGAAGAAGTCGCCGAAGAAGACGACCGACGCCGCCCGCTTGAGCAACTCTTGGTCGGCGGGCCAGTCGAAATGCAGGTGGCATTTGACGCCGGGGACGGCGGCGCAGTTCTCCAAGCAGTGTTGCACCAACCGGCCGTTGGCGGCGACTTCGTGCGTGCCCGGCCCGTGGTGGCTTGGACCGACGACGATCAGGATTTCCGTGACGGCGTCGGTTGGATCGGCCGCCGCCGCCGACCCGGTCCAACGCAGCAGCCCCGCCGCGCCCGCCAGCTTCAACCAACGGCGTCGGCCCAGAATGAAGAAGAACCGTCTAAGATCGTGCATGCGGCGACCCCTATTCGTGAAAGAGCGGTTCGAGTCGTTCCGACGAACCTTCACAAGCCGCGATAGTGATTCGGGGTCGTCAGGAAAAGTCCGCGTCGGGCGGATTCGAGCGGCGGTAGAGCCACTTTTCCACCGAGACGGCGATGGTGGCGGGCAAGGCGGCCAGGAAGATCCGCAGGTACGCCGACGGTTCGAGCGGCGCGGTCTCAAAGAGGTGGTTCATGGCCGGCAGGTAGATGAACAGCCCCTGTAAGACGATGATGCCGCCGATGCCGGCGTACACCCACCGGTTGCTCCACGGATTCACTTGCCAGCTCGACAGGGTCAGCGACCGGCAGTCGAGCAGATATAAGATCTGAAACACGACGACGGTGGTGGCGGCGGCGGTCTGAGCGAGGGTCTCGGCGGTTTGCGGGTCGACGCCCGAGCGAATCTGCTGCGTGTATTCGCAGAAGAACATGCCGATGCCGGCCAAGGCCAGCAGAACCGTCATCATCAGCGTGCGCCGCATCACGCGGCGGGTGAACGGCGAAGCGCCGGGGCGGCGCGGCGGGCGGCGCATGACGTCGGGTTCCAACCCCTCGAAGGCGAGCGGCAGGGCCAGCGTCACGGTGGCGGCGAGATTGATCCACAAAATCTGAATCGGCAGAATCGGCGTCAATGGCGAACCGTCGAGCGTGGGGAAACATAAGACGGCGACGAAGACGATCGTCGCTTCGCCGAGGTTGGTGGGTAAGACGAACGCCAGCGCTTTGACGATGTTGTCGAACACCCGCCGGCCTTCCTCGACGGCGGCGGCCAGCGTGGCGAAGTTGTCGTCGAGCAGCACGACGTCGGCCGCCTCTTTGGCGGCGGCGGTGCCGGCGATCCCCATCGCCACGCCGACGTCGGCCGACCGCAGCGCGGGGGCGTCGTTGACGCCGTCGCCGGTCATGGCGACGACGTGGCCGCGCGCCTGCAACCCGCGCACGAGCGCCATTTTGTGTTCCGGCGCGACCCGCGCGAAGACGCTGCACCGGGCGGCGGCGTCGGGCCATTCGTGTTCCTTCAACCGATCGAGTTCGACCCCGGCCATCGCGCCGGCTTCGGTGCTCAATCCCAGTTTTTCGCCGATCGCTTGGGCGGTGTCGCGGTGGTCGCCGGTGATCATTTTGACTTCGATGCCGGCGGTGCGGCAGGCGGCGACGGCGGCGACCGCTTCGTCGCGCGGCGGGTCGATCATCGCGGCGAAGCCGAGCAACGTGAAACCGTCGCCGACGTCCGCCGGTTCCTCTGAAGACGCGACGACCGGTACGTCCGCTCCCGCTTCGTGTCGCTCCGCCAGCGCCAGCACCCGCAGCCCGCGGCGGGCCAGCACGGCGGCGGCTTCCAGCGCTCGGCCGCGGTCGATCGGTGCGTCGCCGGCCGCGCCGCCTTGGAAGACGCACCGATTGACGACGACTTCCGGCGCGCCCTTCATCAGAACGCGACGGCCCGTCGGCATTGCGTGCATCGTCGCCATGAACTGCCGTTGCGAATCGAACGGCACGGCGTCGACGCGCGGATGCGCCCGGCGGGCGTCGTCGGGCGTCACGCCGCCCTTGTGGGCGACCGTCAGCAACGCCCCTTCGGTGGGGTCGCCTTCCATCCGCCAACCGTCGGCTTCCTTCCGCAGATCGGCGTCGTTGCACAGCACGGCCGTCTCCAGCAGCCGCCGCAACGGTTCGGGCGGCACGGCCACCACTTCGCCCAGCGAATGCAACCCGCCGGCGGGGTCGTAGCCGCCGCCGGTCGCTTCGTAGGTGGCGTCGGGGGTCCATAGGTCGACGACGGTCATCTGGTTGCGGGTGAGGGTGCCGGTCTTGTCGGTGCAGACGACCGTGGCCCCGCCCAACGTTTCGACGGCCGGCAGCCGGCGGATGATGGCGCGGCGGGCGGCCATTCGTTGCACGCCGACGGCCAGGGCCATGGTGACGATCGCCGGCAGACCTTCGGGGATGGCGGCGACCGCCAGCGCCAGTGCGGCCAAGAGGGCGTCGACCACCGTGTAGCCGCGCCACAGGGCGACGCCGAAGAGGGCCGCCGATACGACCACGACGATGATGGTGAGCAGGTCGGCCACTTTGCGCAGCGACTTGGTCAGCGGCGTTTCGAGTTCGACCGCCGAGTTGACGAGGTCCGTCACCCGACCGACCTGCGTGTTTCGACCGGTGGCCA
>JBOFFD010000391.1:0-2022 GCA_051648425.1 Planctomycetia bacterium | reverse complement strand
TTTATTCCGCAGAATGAGCAGGTCGCTCTGTCGGGGCCGTTCGCGTATTTGCTTCACCAGGCCGGCGACTTCGGCCGGTCGGGCTTCGCGGTCGACGACGATCCCCGCGACGGCGGTGAGGGGGACCGTCGCTTCGCCGAAACGCGGGTTGCGGACGACCAGGTCGTCGGCGGTGCTGGAAACGACGTCGCCGGGGATGGTCTCGCCGGTGGTCAAGACGACCTGCGGGCCGGCGACGGCCAGCGGCGCGGGGTCGCGTTGGAAACGGACGGCGGTGATCTGGTCGCCGACCGAACGGTACGGTTTGCCGTCGCGCGAGCCTTCGACGACCCAGTTTCCGGAGAACTTGGCGTCGGTCAGCTTGAACGCCGGTCCGTCCGCGGGCGTGACTTCGACGGCGACCGGTTCGGCGGCTTGGGCTTCCGAAAAGAGTAAGACCGCCGCCAGCGCCGCCGATCGCCAAGACATAGGTTTTGTAAGAGTCGACATTTGGCCCTCCCTTGACGACGTCAGCGTTGGAAGATCGGCAGGAAGTTGTTCGGAAGTTGCAACACGATGCAGGCCATCGCGGTGCCGTATTCAGCGCAGATGGCGTCGGGCCAACTGCCGTCGGGCCGTTGGCGACGAATCAGTTCCTCGCGGATGGCGGGATACCAGCGCCGCCAATAGTCGCCGCCGGCCTGGTACATCGCCTGCACGGCGTAATAGTGGCCGTAGAAATAGTGACTCTCGCGTTGCGACTGCTTGCCGGGGATTTGCTCCAGAAGGTATTTAAGACCGCCTTCAATTTCCTTGCCTTCGTACACGCCGGCGGAGTAGAGCGCGACGACGCCGGCCGCCGAGCGCGGAAAGGCGCTGGGGCCGGCCACCAGCATGTAGCGGAAGCCGCCGTCGACGTTCTGACTTTTGCGGACGTAGTCGATGCATTTGTCGACCGTGTTGCGCGGGACGAACACGCCGGCGTTGCGGGCGGCGCGCAACGCCATCATCTGACAGACGGTGACGCTGAGGTCGGCGTCGCTGCTGCGCTGCGGTTGATAGCGCCAACCGCCGTCGATGTTCTGCGTGTAGACGATCAGTTGGATCGCCTTCTTAAGCTTTTCGCGGACGTCGGCGCGGTGGGTCATGCCGTAGGCTTCGGCCATGAACAGGGCGCCGAAGCCGTGGTCGTACATCGGCCCGTGCGAGGTGGCGCGTTGGACGCAGATGAAGCCGGAGGGGCTGGTGTTCTCCAGCATGAAGCCGACGAGGCGGTCGAGGTTGTCGCCGAACGGTCCTTCGCCGGGCGTGCTGCCGCCGGCCATGAAGGCGATGCCCGAGAGGGCGCTGCAGGCGATGTTGCCGGTGTACTGGCCGCTGCCGAACGCGGCGTTGGGGTGTTGACTGCGAGCGAGGAATTCCAGGCCGCGCTGCACCGCGCGGTCGACCGCGGGCGTGACGAGGTTTTCGTCGGGGGCGGCGCCGACGGGCAGTCGGCTTTCCGGCGCCCAGCCGAGGCAGGCCGAGCCGGCGGTCGCCGGTGCGGCGGCCAGCGCCGCGAGAAGGCGCCGACGGTCCAAGCCGTTCCGCGTCGATTGCATCGGCGTCACCTTTCGTCTCCGCCGCGCGACTTGTCCGCGATGGTGGTGTAATACTGTTCGAGCATCAGACGATACTTCGGCAGGAACGAGTCCTTGGCGAACTGACTGGCCTGCTCGCGCGCGATCGCGCCCAGGTGTCCCCAGACGTCTTTCACTTCCAGCATCTGTTTCAGTTCTTCTTTTCGCGCGGTCCCGAGCCGGGCGCCGTCGTCGCGTGAATCGCGGCTTGGCTGCTCGCCGCGCTGTTGCACGATCTGTTGTTGCAGCGATTGCTGCTGTTCTTCCTTTTGCGGTTTGCCGGAGGTTTTCTCCCGCTGCTTCTTTTCCTTCTCGTCTTTATCGTCTTTCGGTTTCTTACTCTGCCGGGGCTTCAAAAGCGTTTCAAGGTCGGTGATGATGCGCCGTTGCATTTCGACGGTGTCGGCGGCGGCGGTTTGCTTCG
>JBOFFD010000390.1:0-11496 GCA_051648425.1 Planctomycetia bacterium | reverse complement strand
GGCTGGTGGTCGTCGACGAATGGCATGAACTGCTCGGCTCGAAGCGGGGCGTGCAAGCCGAGTTGGGGTTGGCGCGGCTGCGCCGTTGGCTGCCGGGCTTGCGCGTCTGGGGATTGTCGGCGACGATCGGCAACCTGCCGGAGGCGTGCGACGTGTTGATGGGGTGCGAACCGGGGGCCGGCGGCGAAATCCGACCGGGCCGGCTCGTCCGCGGGAGGATGGAAAAGAAGGTCGAGGTCGAATCGTTGCGGCCGGCGTCGCTGGATCGATTTCCGTGGGCGGGACACATCGGTCTAAAAATGCTGGGCGCCGTCGTCGACGCCATTGAAAAGGCGCGGTCGACGCTGCTGTTCACGAACACGCGGGCGCAGGCCGAGATTTGGTTTCAGGCGCTGTGCGACGCCCGGCCCGACTGGGTTTCCGTCTTAGGGCTGCACCACGGTTCGATCGACCGTGACGCCCGCGCGGAGGTGGAGGCGGGACTGCAAGAGGGCCGCTTGCGCTGCGTGGTGTGCACGTCGAGTCTCGACCTGGGCGTCGACTTCGCGCCGGTGGAGCAGGTGATTCAGATCGGCAGTCCGAAGGGAATCGCCCGGCTGTTGCAGCGGGCGGGGCGCAGCGGGCATCGGCCGGGGGCGGCGAGTAAGATCCTGTGCGTGCCGGCGCATGCGTTCGAGCTGGTGGAGTTCTCGGCGGCGCGCGACGCGGCGGCGGCCGGCCTGATCGAAGCCCGGCGGCCGGCGTCGAAGCCGCTCGACGTCTTAGTGCAGCATCTCGTCACGATCGCCGTCGGCGGCGGTTTCACTTCCGAGGAGCTTTACGACGAAGTGCGCACGACGGCCGCCTTCGCCGTTCTGACGCCGTGGGAATGGGAATGGGCGATCGATTTCTGCACCCGCGGCGGGCCGTCGCTGCGAGCGTATCCGCAGTACGCGCGCATCGTGCCGGACGCCGACGGCGTGTGGCGGGCGGCGTCGGAGCAGATCGCCAAGACGCACCGCATGACCATCGGCACCATCACCAGCGACGACATGCTGCAGGTGAAGTTCCTGAGCGGTAAGACGTTGGGGTCGATCGAGGAATCGTTCGTGTCGCGTCTGAAGCGCGGCGACGTCTTCGTCTTCGCGGGTAAGACGCTGGCGCTCTTCCGCACTCAGGGGATGACGGCGTACGTTCGCAAGGCGAAGGGGGCGGGAATCGTGCCGCACTGGTGGGGGACGCGGCTGCCGTTGTCGACGGAGTTGGCCGACGCCGTGCGCGCGAAGCTGGCCGCCGCGAGCGACGGCGCCGTCGACCCCGTCTTAGACCCGGAACTGCACGCGGTGCTGCCGCTCTTGGCGCTTCAGGCCGATTGGTCTTACCTGCCGACGCCGGAGACGCTGCTCGTGGAGGAAGTGAAGACGCGCGACGGTTGGCATCTTTTCGTGTTTCCGTTTGAAGGGCGGGGCGTTCACGAAGGGTTGGCGACCCTCGCCGCCCACCGAATTACACAGCGCCGGAAACGGTCGCTCACGATCACCGTGAACGACTACGGATTCGAGCTGCTGTCGCCCGATCCGTGGGAGATCGACCCCGACCTCTGGCGGGATTTGTTCGCGCTGGAAGGTTTAGCCGACGACCTGGCCGCCTGCCTTAACATGGGCGAAATGGCCAAACGCCAGTTCCGCGACGTCGCCCGCATCGCCGGTTTGGTGACGCCCGGCTTCCCCGGCAACAGTAAGACCAGCCGGCAAGTGCAGGCCTCCAGCGAGCTGTTTTTCGACGTCTTCCGCGATTTCGACCCCGGCAGCCTGCTCTTAGACCAAGCGCGGCGGGAGGTCTTGGAGCAGCAACTCGACTATCATCGTCTACGCGCCGCGCTGGAGCGGATGAGTCGGCAGAAGGTGCGGTACGTCCGCCCGGCCCGCTTGACGCCGTTGGCGTTTCCGCTGTGGGCGGGCCGGCTGCAAGGGCAGATCAGCAACGAAGATCTGCACGACCGCATCGACCGGATGGTCGTGCAGTTGGAAGCGGCCGCCGACCGAAAAGCGACTTCGGCGGACGAAGAGCGCGCAGTTTCGAATAAGACGCCGAAGGATCGACGAAGTGCCCGCAACCCTCGAAATCGACTGGATCGGTGAAAGGTTGCTGCTGAGCGCCGACCGCTGCGTCCGGTGGCCGACGGAACGGACGGTGTTCATCGCCGACCCGCATTTCGGGAAGGCGGCGACCTTCCGTCGCGCCGGCGTGCCGGTGCCGCAGGCGACGCTGGACGACGACGTCGCGCGGCTCGACCGGCTGATCGACGACGCCGACGCCCGGCGGCTGGTGGTGCTGGGCGATTTCTTTCACGCGCGCAGCGGCCGATGCCCGGAGACGATGGAGACGCTGACCCGCTGGCGCCACGCCCGGCCGACGTTGGACGTGATCCTCGTCCGTGGAAACCACGACCGCCAAGCCGGCGACCCGCCCGCGGACTGGCGCATTCGGTGCGTCGACGAAGGGGAACGGTTGGGTCCGTTCGTGTTGTGTCACTTTCCCGAAGACGAAACGGACGCGAAGATCGAAGGTTTTCGGCTGTGCGGCCACGTTCATCCGGGAGTCGTGCTGCGCGACGGCGGCAAAGGGACGCTGCGGCTGCCGTGCTTCCACGTCGGGCCGACCTGCTTCACGCTGCCGGCCTTCGGGGGATTCACCGGACTGCACCCGATCAAACCGACGGTGGGCGACCGGTTGTTTCCGGTCGCCGAGGGGTGCGTCGTGGAAGCCCGCTTGACGGGCCCGGTGGAGGGATCGGCGTTCCGGCAGAGCCGGTAGTCGCCGGAAGGCGGAATTCTCCGGTGCATGGAGTGGAAAGGAGTCTTGTCCCATCGCTCCACCGTGGCGGACCTGAGATCCGCCTTACATTCGATTTCCCGTCCCATCGGAAGAGAGGGAATCTTTTTGGTTGCGGTTCGGTTGCCGGCTTCAGCGGGGCTACATCGCCAGGTTGCCGGTTTGGCGCAACAGGTCGAGGCCGAAGACGAACAGCATCAATCCTAAGATCAGCGCCAAGCCGACGTAATTGGCGATGATCATCGTCTGCTCGCTGGCCTGTTTGCCGCGAATCGCTTCGTAGGTCAAAAAGACCATGTGGCCGCCGTCGAGCACGGGGATCGGCAGAAAGTTGATGACCGCCAGATTCACGCTCAGCATCCCTAAGAACAAGATGAAGTTGGGGAAGCTGTCGGAACTGACATGATACGCGGTCGTGGCGATGGTGATCGGACCGGCGAGATGTTTGTAGGAAAGCGTCTGATTGAAGAGGCCGCGCAGAAAGAGATAGATCCGTTGGATCGAAAGTCGGGTGCGTTCCACGCCGAGGACGGCGGCGTCGTAGACCGACTTGGCCTTGCGGACGTCGCGGAAGATCATGAACACCTCGCCGCGGTGGGGAAAAGGCCAGGTCGGATCTTCGACCGGGGTCAACTCGACTTTGATCGGCGCCTTCGCGCCCTGCCGTTCGACTTCCAGAACCACTTTCGTTAGGAGCGGGTTCTGCAAGATGTTGAAGACGCTCGGCCACTGATCTTCGACCCCTTCGATTTCGTCGTCGCGCGGGGCGATCCTCTTTTTGGGGTCTTCAATCGTAATCGTCACCTTTTTGACGACGTCGCGCGGCTGCAGCGGCGTCAACGCCTTGGCGGCCGGCGACCCTTCCGCGACCTTGCGCACCACCGGAGTGACGCGGTAGGCCAAGCCGAGTGAAGGAATGCTCATCGGCAGTTTTTCGCGGACGTTGGAAACGTAGGGCATGACGTCGTTCCAAACCGGCAGGTCGACCGGCTTCATCGTCAATCTGAGTTCGCGCAATTCCTTGCCGGGACGCAGGACCGTCAGTTCGACGGTCTCGCCCTTCGCGGCCTTGGCGGCGACGACTTCGCCTAGTCGAAACGGGTCGAGTTCATCGACGACGTGGCCGTCGATCGCCTTCAACACGTCTTTGGGAAGCAGGGGGCTCGGCTTGCCGTCGGCGTCGACGGCTTCGGCCGCCGGCGACCGTTTCTGAACGGCGGTCACTTCGCCGATCTGCATTTCCAATCCCAAGGTGCGGACGAAGCACGGCGGAACTTTGACGTCAAGCGTCGTCGCCGATTCGCCCGACTTGCCGGCGCGCGAGACCGTCAACGTCGTGGCCTCGGCCTGTTTCAACGACATCAGGCGAAAGTAGTCTTGGTAGGTCTTCACCGATTCGCCGTCGACGGCGATGATCACGTCGTCGCCAGCCAGTGCAGGCACGGCGGCGGCGAAGGGCGTTTTCGGCAGGACCGGGTCGTCGGGAGCCAACTTCAAACCATTGTTCGGCGCCACGCCGACGATCGGCTTCAATTCGCGCTGCACCGGAGCAATGTCGACGTCGAAGGTTTCATCGCCCCGTTTGACCGTCATCTTGACGGTTTCCGACGCGGGGTTGGTCAAGGCGACTTCGTTCAGCAGCATTTCGTAGTCGGCGCGGGGATGGCCGTTGATGGAAATCACTTCGTCGCCGGCGCGCAAGCCGACGTTCCAGGCGGGGTCGCCGGGGAAGACGGTGCCGACGACCGACGGCAAATAAGGAACGCCCATCGTGTAAGCGCCGGCGAAGCACAGGAAGCCGAACACCACGTTGACGATCACGCCGGCGGAAATGATGCCCATGCGCCAGCCGACCGATTTGTTCTGGAACGAGCGGTCGTCCTCCGTCGGCTCGACGGCTTCCGGGGTGTCGGTCTGGCCGAGCATTTTGACGTAGCCGCCTAGCGGGATCGCCGAGAGGGCGTACTCCGTATCGCCCCACTTTCGGCTCCAGACGATCGGTCCGAAGCCGATGCTGAAGCGTTCGACCAAGACGCCGGCCCACCGGGCGACGAGGAAGTGCCCCAGTTCATGAACGAAGATAACGAGGCCCAAACCCAGCGCGACCTTCAGTATGTTCCACGGCAGGTTCAGCGAGACGACCGACAACAGTTCCAAGAGGCTGCCTCCTTTCGCGCCCAGCGGTCGATCCGCAAGATTTCTTCCAGCGTCGGGCCAGGGTCGTACGGGTGATGATTCAAAACGTCGCGGCACAGCGCGACGATGTCGGGGAAACGGATCTCCCCGTTCAGAAAACGGGCCACCGCCGTTTCGTTGGCGGCGTTGAGCGCGGCGCCGCTGGTGCCGCGGCGGCGCACCACTTCATACCCCAGTTCCAGCGCCGGGTAGCGCTCCGGGTCGGGCGGAATGAACTCCCAGGTCGCGGCGGCCGACCAGTCGAACTTCCGCGTCGGCGACGGCCGGCGCCTCGGGTACGTGAGGGCATATTGAATCGGCAGCCGCATATCCGGCGGCGACGCCTGCACCGTAACCGAGCCGTCGACGAACTCTACCATCGAATGCGCGATCGACTGCGGGTGGATCATCACCGCGATCTTGTCGGCCGGCACGTCGAAGAGCCAGTGCGCCTCGATGATTTCCAGCGCCTTGTTCATCATCGTCGCCGAATCGATGGTGATCTTCGGGCCCATCGTCCAGGTCGGATGCTTCAGAGCTTGTTCGATGGTGATGTCGGGAAATTGGTCCAGCGGCGTGGTGCGGAACGGTCCGCCGCTGGCGGTGAGGATGATTCGGGCGACCTCGCCGGGATTGCCGGCCCGCAGGCATTGCGCGACGGCCGAGTGCTCGCTGTCGATCGGCAACAGATCGACGCCGCGCCGTTTGGCCAGTTCGGTGACGATTGGCCCGCCGACGACCAGCGTTTCCTTGTTCGCCAACGCCAGCGGTTTGCCGGCGTCGAGCGCCGCCAGGGCGCCGCGCAGGCCGGCGGCCCCAACCATCGCGGCGACCACCACGTCGACGCACGGATCGGAAACCGCTTTCTCAACGCCCGCCTCGCCCCAGAGCAGTTCGGTTTCGGGGTGGAGCGAGCGGCGGTCGACGGCGCCCTTCAGCGATTCGTCGGTTAGGACGACGAATCGCGGCTGGAACTCGGCGGCCTGGTCGAAGACCTCGGACCAACGGCGGTGGGCGCTGAGGCCGACGACCGACAGGGCCGCGCGGTCGGCGCGGACCACGTCAAGCGTCTGCGTCCCGATCGACCCGGTGGCTCCCAGCAACATGATGCGTTTCATCGACGCTTCGTCGGACTCCGCCGTCGTGGCTGTCATTAGTCTTGAACCGACGACTCATTGTAGCGGCGCGGTCGAACCAGGGCGAGACCAACCGAAAACGAACGGCGCAAAGTGGTTCCGGGAGGGACGGGGGAAACGTCAGCCGGTGGAAGACGACTTCGCCGGCGGGGCGTCTTGGAATTCGTCGCCGGTGAAGCCGTCGTCGATCTTGTATTCCTTGAGCTTCTTATGCAGCGTGTTGCGGTTGATGCCCAACCGGGCGGCGGCTTTGATCTGGACTTGGTCGCAGGCGGCCAGCACCTGCGCGATCAGTTCCCGCTCGACGGCGCCGACGACCTTTTCATACAGGTTGGTTTCGTTGCTGCCGGAAGTCTGCAACGCCAGGCGGACCAGTTCGTCGACGGCGGTGCCCAGATCGACGTTGCGGGTGCGGATGATACGCGGGGCGGCCTCGCCGCGGACCTGGGGCGGCAGCAGGTCGACGCCCAGCACTTCGCTCATCGCCAAGACGACGCCGCGCTCGATGTAGTTTTCCAGTTCGCGGACGTTGCCGGGCCAGGGGTACGTCTTCAGGAACTCGATCGCTTCGGGCAGCACGCCGCGCATCGGCTTCTTGTTTTCCGCTGAATACTTGGTCAGAAAATGCTCGGCCAATAGGGGGATGTCGGTACGGCGCTCGCGCAGCGGCGGCAGGTAAATCGGCACGACGTTGAGGCGGTAGTACAGGTCTTCGCGGAAGCGGCCGGCTTCGATCTCGTCTTCCAGGTGCTGGTTCGTCGCCGCCACGACCCGCGTATCGACCCGAATCGTTCGGCTGTCGCCGACGCGCTCGAACTCACGCTCTTGAAGTACGCGCAGCAGCTTCACCTGCAGCTTGTGGCTCATCGACGAGATTTCGTCGAGGAAGATGGTGCCGGTGTGGGCGGCCTCGAATCGACCGGTCTTGTTGTCGATCGCCCCGGTGAACGCCCCCTTCACATGCCCGAAAAGCTCGCTCTCCAGCAGGCTTTCCGACAACGCGCCACAGTTTACCCGCACGTACGGACCTTCGGTGCGCGGGCTGAGCGAGTGGATGGCGCGAGCGATGAGTTCCTTCCCGGTACCGGTCTCGCCCACGATGAGCACGCTGGTACGCGCCGGGGCGACGCGCCGGGTGACGCGGTAGACCTCCTGCATCGCCGGACTGGAGCCGATCAGGCTGACGAGAGGAGAGGCGGCGATCGGCTCAGGGTCCAGAGCAGGAATGGAGGCGTCCCCCATGATGGTGTCGTCAAACCAATATCGGCAGAAGTTATAATAATGAAATTGCATGACGTGGCAAGGAGAAGATAGTTCTTCTTCAATCGTCGGTTGAAGGATCGTTTACGGATCGAAAGATGCGGGGTCGATGGACTGTCGGCGGCCGCGCCGGACCAAAGTCGACCAGCGTTCCAAGAGATAGGCTTTTTCCGCCGGTCGGAAGAAACCCGCCCACCACAGGACGAATGGAACGGCCGCCGCCGCCGCCGTCTGGCAAAGGGTGGCCGTCGCCCAACCGGCGAGGGCCAGCGGCTGGGCGGCGGCGTACACGCTAAGGAAGAGGCCGACGACGGCGGCCAGCCGTTTGTACTCCAGCGGCAGCGGGAACGCCGCCTGCGAGGCCCACGCCATCCAGAAGGTCTGCAACGCCTGGCAGGCCACGGTGGCGTAGGCCGCCCCCATGATGCCGAAGCGTGGAATGAGCCAGAGGTTGAGCAGGAAGTTCAGGCCGGCGGCCCAGGCGGTGATCCAACTCAGCCGCAGCGTCCGTCGTTCCTTGTGCAGACCGATCGTCAACACCTCGGCCGCCCCGGCGAACAGACCGGCCAACGTCAACGGCGGAATCACCGCCAGCCCCCCCTCGAACGCCGACGGAATCATCCAGTGGGTGAGATCGTCGCCCAAGAGCGCCAACACGAGGGTGGCGTAACCGCCGGCCAGCGCGAAGATCGTCACGCCGCGGGCCAGCAACCACGGACCTTCGGGCTGGTGCATGACGCGGAAGGCGAAGCCGCGCCACCCGAGAAGGAAGGCGACGTTGAACAGTTGAACGATCGACCCGATCCGCTCGCCGACGGTGTACAGACCGATCTGCGCCAGCGGATCGACCGTCAGTTCGTTCAGCATGTATTTGTCGAGGCCGGTCATCACCCAATGCGACAGCATCGCCGGCAGCAGACAGACGCCGTAGGGCAGCAGGTCGCGGGCGACGGCGGCGTCGTAGCGTCGGCCGAGGTCGTGGAAGACGAACACCGCCGTCAGCACGGCCGCCAGCGACAGTCCGGCGACTTCCCCCACCAGCCATCCCCACGGCCCCATTCCCCACAGCAGACAGGCCAAGCTCAGTCCACGGATCGCCCCTTTAGAGACGAGACTGATCCAAAGAAACGTCGTCGCACGGCCGTCGGCCTGCATCCGATACGAGCCGAGCGTTTGGAAGGCCGTCAAAAAGTTGACGACGACCAGCATGACGACGAAGCCGTAGCCCGCCCCGTTGAAGACTCGGGCTTGTAAGAGATCGGCCGACAGCGCCGCGACGAAAGCGCCGACCAGGGTCGATGCGATCAGCAGCCGAAACGCGGTGTCGACAAGGCGGCGCCGACGGTCGGCGTCGGCCGCTTCGGTGTAGAACCGCAGGAACGCCTGCGGCAGACCCAGCGAAACGACGAGCAGGGCGATGTAGCTAGTGGTACCGAAAAGACTGAGCAGACCGTAGTCGGCCGGTGTTAGAATGGCGGTGGTGACCGGCAGCAGTAGAAAACCGATCAGCTTATCGCTGACCCCGACGACGCCGTAGACCGCCGTGTCGCCAAGGAACGATTGCAGGGTGGCGGCCCTACGGCCTACGGGGACGGGTTCGGAGGCGTCGGAGGGTTCGGCGGGGTCGATTGGCATGCCGCTCCTCCGGGGCCAACGGTTTCCGAGTCCACCTTTCATGGATGGATCGGCCGCCGGACGCCGCCGGCATTATGAACGCCGGCGGTTCGGCGTCAACGGAGCGGCTTCGACGCGGGAGAAGACCGATGAAGGCTTGGTCGTCGATTCTATTCGGCTTGATGGTGGCGTCGTCAACTTCGCCTGGCTCCGAACCGTTGCCGTGGATCGCCGTCTCGGCGGACGGCGCCGGCTTCGTCGCAACGCGCGACGGCGCGCCGCCGGCGCCGTGGCGGCCGATCGGGTTCAATTACGACCACGACGAGAACGGCAGGCTGCTCGAAGACTATTGGGAAACCGAGTGGCCGAAGGTTGAGGCCGACTTCGCCGAGATGAAGGAACTCGGGGCAAACGTCGTCCGCATCCATCTGCAGACCGGCCGGTTTCTCGTCGACGCCGTCACGCCGAACGCCGCCGCGTTGAAACGTCTGCAAGACGTGCTGGCGCTGGCCGAGCGGACCGGGCTGCATCTCGATGTGACGGGGTTGGGCTGCTACCACAAGAAGGACGTCCCCGCGTGGTACGACGCCCTCGACGAAAAGGGGCGATGGGCTGCCCAGAAGGTTTTCTGGAAAAGCGTGGCCGAGGCGTGCGCCGCCAGCCCGGCGGTTTTTTGCTATGACCTGATGAATGAGCCGCTGGCTCCCGGCGGCAAGCGGGCGGCGGGCGAGTGGCTCGGTCCGGCGTTCGGCGACAAGCACTTCGTGCAGTGCGTCTCGCTCGATCAAGCCGGGCGGCCTCGGCCGGAAATTGCCGCCGCTTGGGTCGCCGATTTGACGGCGGCCGTCCGCTCGGTCGACCGACGGCATCTCGTCACCGTCGGCCTCGTCGATTGGAGCCTCGACCGACCCGGACTGACCTCCGGCTTCGTCCCCGAAAAAGTCGCCGGTCCGCTCGACTTCGTCTGCGTCCACCTCTACCCGGAGTCGGGAAAACTCGACGAAGCGTTGAAGACCTTGGATGGGTTCGCGGTCGGCAAGCCGGTCGTCGTGGAAGAAACGTTCCCCCTGAAATGCACGCCGCGGGAACTGGCCGAGTTCATGGAGCGAAGCGGCCCCAAGGCCGCCGGCTGGATCAGTTTCTACTGGGGGGAACCGCCGGAATCGTTGAAAGCCTCGAATGATTTCGGCAAAGCGATCCTCGGCCAGTGGCTGGAGCACTTTCCGACGCCGAGGAAAGAGTAGGCGTAGCCGTTGAGCTACGTCGGCAAGGAACTTCATCGGACGAAAGGATCGATCGGAAGGCAGGACGGATTGGATTTCAGCCCTGAAAGGGCGGCATTCCGCCAGCCCAGGGCGACGCCCTGGGTGTAAGATCGTGTTGCAAGTGAAGCCCTGCAAGGGCGCGACTATTCCACAGGGCTTGACGCGGCGGCGTTGAAAAATGACGCGACCCTGGACATTGTGACGCCCTTTCAGGGCTTTGCATTCCGATGGATCTTATTCCCAGGGCGTTGCCCTGGGCTGAAAGAGGGCCGCCCTTTCAGGGCTTGAGATGAAACTAAGACCCGCCTTGGCGTTTGAGCGGAAGATTGCGATGAATATCCATGCCGATAGGTGCTGGCGATGGGCGGTCGGCCGGCATGCCTCGACGAGATGGGCGGGGCGGCCGGAGAGCTCCGCCCGACGCTCCACTCCTTCGACTCGACGACCGAACGGAAACTTTCCGGTCGGCGAACTACTACAAAAACGGCTATGCTTGGTTTGCGTGGGGTCCATCGGGTGGACCGTCCCGGCTGGCGTTGGGAAAGAGGGGACGGATGGCGGGCGGGTATCGCGCGGAACGGGAAACGGCGGAGCAGGCGGCGCGGCAGGCCGGTCAAATTCTGCTTGACTGGATGGGGAAGTTTTCGGTTCGCAAGAAGGGCGTGAACGACCTCGTCACCGAAGCCGACAATGCCGCCCAAGAATCGATTCAACGCCTCTTGCAACGGGCGTATCCCAACGACGGCTTCCTCGGCGAAGAGACGGCGGCCGCCGACTTCGGCCGCAACGACCCCGCGCAACAGGGGCGCCGTCGCTGGATCGTCGATCCGCTCGACGGCACGACCAACTACGTCCACCGGATTCCGTTCTTCTGCGTGTCGATCGGCCTGGAGGTCGAAGGCCGGCTGGTCGTCGGCGTCATCTACGACCCGCTGCGGAAGGAAATGTTCAGTGCGGCGGCCGGTGACGGCGCGACGCTGAACGGCCAGCGTTTCCAGGTCAGCCCCGAGCCGAATCTGAACGACGGCGTGATTTCCGTTGGCCTGCCGGCCGATCCGTCGACGCTTCCGGGGGCGATCGATATCTTCACCGATCTGTCGCGCCAGCAGATGACGCTGCGGCGGATGGGGTCGGCGGCCCTCAGTTTGGCGTACACCGCCTGCGGACGGTTCGACGGCTTCTGGGCCGAGTCGTTGAAGCCGTGGGACGCCGCCGGCGGCGTGGCGCTGGTG
>JBOFFD010000389.1:0-2412 GCA_051648425.1 Planctomycetia bacterium | reverse complement strand
GTCGACGGCGAGAAAGGCGTCCTGCAGGGAAAGCGGCGGCATGGCGAAGCTCCCGGGTGGCGGCCGGCGTCCCCACCGCCCGCCGCCAGCGAAGCCGAATTCACCATCCGAGGCAATGTCAATCTTTGAATGACCCTGCCCTGCGGCCGGCGGCGTGGTCCATACTGGCCGACGCCGGCGGTTACGTTATGACGACCACGCAGCTTTCGTCACCATTCCATTGAAGGACGCGGTCATGCTTCGTTCGGGTTTCGCCGCCGTTGTGGTCACGTTCGCTCTTCTTTCACCCGCCGTCGCCGATGAACCGCCGATGGTCCGCCTCTGGCCGGGCGACGCCCCCGGCGAGAAGGCGCCGATCGACCCCGAAACGATCATGGAACGTGGCAAGGAAGAGAAAACGCTCACCCGACGGGTGACGAACGTCTCCGCCCCCATGCTCGCCGTCTACCGGCCGTCCGGCGGCGCCGTGACGAAGACCGGCGTGATCGTGGCGCCCGGCGGCGGCTACGCCTTTCTGTCGTGGGACTTGGAAGGGGTGGAAGTCGCCAAGCGGCTGAACGAAGCGGGCGTGACGGCGTTCGTCCTCAAGTACCGCGTGCCGCGCCGACCGGGCGACGACGCCAACCTCGCCCCGCTGCAAGACGCCCAGCGGGCGATTCGGCTGGTGCGAAGCCGAGCGGCCCAGTGGAACCTCGACCCGCGCCGCATCGGCATGCTCGGCTTCTCGGCGGGTGGCAATCTCACGGTCAACACCTGCACCAATCCGAACCACACCGCCTACCGGGCCGTCGACGCCGCCGACGAATTCAGCCCGCGCCCCGATTTCGCCGTCCTCGTCTACCCCGGCTACTTGACGAAGGAAGGCACGACCGACCTCCGGCCGGACGTCGTCGTCACGAAGGACGCCCCGCCGATGTTCTTCGCCCACGCCCTCGACGACCACAGTTCCCCTGACAACAGCATCGCCGTCTTCCAAGCGCTGCGCAAGGTCGGCGTGCCGACCGAACTGCACATCTACACCACCGGCGGCCACGGCTTCGGCCTGCGCCCCACCGTCCACCCCTGCCACACCTGGCCCGACCGCGCCGTCGACTGGATGAAATCCCGCGGCCAATTGGACCAGTAACGTCTCGTCGAGGGCGGACGCCGGCCGACGGCGTCATACACCGACCCCCATGAATCCCGCACGTTGCAACATCGAGCGCAAGGCCCGGCTGGGGAACCCCGCGGCCGCCCGCGCCACCGCCGAACGCCTCGGCGCCAAGTTCGCCGGCGTCTTGCGGCAGACCGACGTCTACTTCCACGCACCCGCCGGTCGGCTGAAACTGCGTGAAACCCTCGACGCCGACGGTCGGCTTCACGCCGAACTTATCGCCTACCAGCGCTCCGACGCCGTCGGCTTGCGGCCCAGCGGCTACATGCGCGTACCGACGGATCGGCCCGACGATCTGAAACAGGCGCTGGCGGCCGCGCTCGGCGTCCACGGCGTGGTGCGCAAGGAACGTACGCTTTACCTCGTCGGCACGGTGCGGATCCATCTCGACGCCGTCGTCGGCCGAGGCGATTTTCTGGAGTTCGAGGCGGTGCTGCCCGAAGGCGCCGACATCGACGGCCCGGAAGCCGCCGCCGCCCGCGCCATGCTGGCTGAGCTGTCGGCCGTCTTCGGTTTGACGCCCGACGACGACGTCGCCGGCTCGTACGGCGACGACGCCGTCCCGGAGCAATGACCATGCCGTGGACGTTCAACTCCTTCAACCCCGCCGACACCGCCCGCGCCGCCGCCGCCCTGGCGCCGCTGGTCGAACCGGGACTGGTCGTCGGTCTCGTCGGCACGCTCGGCGCCGGCAAGACCACCTTCACCCGCGAACTCGCCGCCGCGCTGGGCGTACCGGCCGACGCCGTTTCCAGCCCCACGTTCATTCTGATCCACGAGTACGTCGGTCGGTTGCCGGTCACCCATTTCGATTCGTACCGCCTGCCGGACCCCGACGCCTTTGGCGACCTGGGGATCGAGGAATACTTCTTCGGCGACGGTGTCTGCCTGGTCGAATGGGCCGACCGCGTCGAACGGTTTTTGCCCGACGATCGGCTGGAAATCGCCTTCGCCGTCTCGGGTGAAACAACCCGTCGGCTGACGGTCCGCGCCGTCGGCGGCCGGTGGCGCCGGTTGGCGGAGGAATGGCGGTCGGCCGTCGGCGGCGACCCGTCGGACGCGGCGATCGATCAACTTCCGTGAAACTCCAGCGGGGCCGGCGGCCGATAAGAGTGCGCCATCGGGCGGACGAGGACGATACGCCTGCGGTCGACCGAAGGCGGGGCGGAGCAGCATGGGATTCCTCCACGGCAGAGTCGGCTACGAACGGTTCGCGCTCGACGGCGGCGGCGGACCCGCCCACTTCACGCAAGAGCACG
>JBOFFD010000388.1:0-3411 GCA_051648425.1 Planctomycetia bacterium | reverse complement strand
GGCCGTCGTGCAGCTACAGCGGCGCCGTCACCAACAGTTCCTTCGTCAAGGAAGTCGTCTCCGCGGCGAAGATGCGGCTGAACCGGTTCCGCCACGTCAAGGTGAAGGTGGGCGCCGCCGGCCAGGACGATCCGTCGCGATTGAAACGGTTCCGTTGGATTTTAGGAAGCAAAATCGACGTACGCCTCGACGCCAACGAAGCCTGGACGCCCGGGAACGTCGTTGACCGCGTTCTCGCCCTGGAGCCGTTCGGCGTCAGCAGTATCGAGCAGCCGGTGCCGCACGAACAGGTCGACTGCCTGCGCGACGCGCGCGGCCGCATTAAGACGCCGGTCATGCTGGACGAATCGCTCTGCGGCATGGTCGACGCCCTGCGGTCGGTGCAAAACGGAACGTGTGATCTTTTCAACATCCGGCTGTCAAAATGCGGCGGATTCCTTCGTTCGCTGGAATTGGCGCTGTACGCCAAGCAAAACGGTTTGGGCTACCAACTTGGGTGTCAGGTCGGCGAAACCGGCATTCTTTCGGCGGCCGGGCGCGCGTTCGCTTGCTCGGTCGGCGGCATCCGCTGCCTTGAGGGGTCTTACGATCGGTATCTCGTCCACGACGCCTTGACGGTCGAAGACTTGACGTTCGGTTGGAAGGGGAGGGCGCCGGCGTTGTCGGGCCCGGGCTTGGGCGTCGCCCTGCGTGAAGACGCTTTGAACAAGGTCGCCACTCACACAGAAACACTTTATGGCTGAATCACCCGCACGAACGACGCCGACGACCGACGTCGACTACGTGGAATCGTGGGACCTACACCATTGTTCCGACGGCTACGATTGTTGGTTTCGGCGGTTCACGCCGTCGACGCCTCCGAAGGCGAGCATCGTCTTTCTGCACGGCGTGCAGAGTCATTCCGGCTGGTACACCGGCAGCTCGGCCGCGCTGGCGGCGGCGGGGTACGACGTGTTGTTTCTGGAACGTCGCGGCAGCGGCCGCAATGAAAAGCAACGCGGACATTGCTGGAGTTTCCTCCGACTGCTGCGCGACGTCGAAGAACTATTGCGGCGTCTGAAAGAAGAAAACCCCGGCCGACCGGTCGGTCTGGCGGGGATTTCGTGGGGCGGCAAACTCGCCGTCGGCGTAACGGCGCGCAACCCGCAACTGGTCGACGCCGCCGCCTTTCTATGCCCCGGCTGGGTCGCGCAGGTGGCGCCCACTTTCCGCGAGAAAATGGAAGTCGCCGCGACGTGCGTCTTCGTCCCTTACAAACAGATCCGCCTGCCGTTGCAAGACCCGAACCTCTTCACCGACAACCCGGCCTGGCGCGAGTACATTGAGAAAGACCCGGCGTCGTTGCGCAAAGTGACCTCGCGGCTCATCTATTCCAGTCTGATCCTCGATCTATGGCTGACCTTTCAAACGAAGCGCGTGACGCCGCCGGCGCTGTTGGTGTTGGCCGGCAAGGATAAGATCGTCGCCAACGAAGCGTGTAAGAAATTCTTTTGGAAGTTCGCTTCCGAAGACAAGACGTTGATCGAGTATCCCGCCGCCTGCCACACTCTCGAATTCGAGCAGGACCCGACGTTCTTTTTCGACGACTTGCGCGGTTGGTTCGACGCCCGGTTGTCTAAGAAAACCGCCGAGGCGTAAGAACGCTCTGCCCGTTTCAGCCGCCGCGCTTTTCTTCCAGTTCCTGCCAGCGGGCGTACAGCGTTTCGACGGCTCTCTGCGCTTCCTCCAACGACCGGCACGCTTCGCTCAAGGCGGCGTGGCCGGCCGACGACCGCCGTTCGACTTCCGCCGACCGCGTTTCGGCCAGAAGTTCCGCCGTCTGAATCGCCTTTTCGATCCCCTCGAGTTCCTTCTGTTCCTTGTAGTTCAGCTTTTTCGACGGCTTCGGCGCCGCGTCTGCCGTCGGTTTGGGCGTCGCCAGCGCCGATTTCGCCTCGGCGGCGGCCGCCTGTTGATAGGCGTTCAGCCATTGCCCCACGCTGCTGTAAGCGGCGGCCGACCCTCGGCCGTCGAGTCCCACCACCTCAGTACACAGCCGATCCATCAATTCTCGGTCGTGGCTCACCAGAACCACGGCTCCGGGAAACTCGGCCAAACTGTCTTCCAGAACCTCCAACGCGGGGATGTCGAGGTCGTTGGTTGGTTCGTCAAGAAGCAGCAGGTCGGCCGGCCGCAGCATCAGTTGGGCGATGCGCACGCGGGCCTGTTCGCCGCCGGAGAGCGCCCGCACTTCCACGTCGAGCTGTTCCGGCCGAAAGAGGAATTTTTTCGCCCAGGCGTCGATGTGCATCGGCTGATCGCGGTAGGTGACGGTGAATTCGTTGGGCGTCAAAGCGTTGCGCAGCGTCTTCGTCGTATCGAGCGACGTCCGACCTTGCTCGAACACCTCCACCCGCAAGCCTTCCGCCCGCGTCACCGATCCTTCGTCCGGGGGAATCAACCCGCCCAACACCTTCAGTAAAGTGCTTTTGCCGCTGCCGTTGGCGCCGAGCAGGCCGAGCTTCGTCCCCGGCGACAGCAGAATGTCGACGCCGCTGAATAGCTGGCGGTCGCCCATCGACTTCGCAAGTCCCTTGGCGGAGAGCAGCTTCTGCGACTGCCGGCCGGTGCCCGAAAAATCGATGCCCGCCGCCCCGGACGAGGCGTTGCGGTACTTCAGTTCCCCCAACTGCCCGCGACGCTCGGCGGCGGCGTCGACGCGGGCTTGGCCTTTCTTCCGTTGCGCCGACTCTTTCCGACCGAGCCATTCGTTTTCCTTGCGGACGACGCTGGCGATCGACCGTTCCCGCTCCGCTTCGCCGGCCAGAAATTCGTCGCGCTTCTCAACGAAACCGTCATACCCGCCCGCCGCGCGGAACGTGCCGGCGGCGTACGCCTTGCTCACTTCGACGACGTCGTCGGCCACCGCCCGCAGGAACGCCCGGTCGTGCGTGGCGACCACGTAGCCGAACGTCGCGTCGCGCAGCAGCTTTTCCAGCCACACCACGCCGGGCAGGTCGAGATGGTTCGTCGGCTCGTCCAGAAGCAGGAAGTCGGGCTTGCGGGCCAGCGCGCGGGCCAACGCCAACCGCTTCCGCCAACCGCCCGACAGCACGCCGGCCTTCACCGTTGGATCGGCGAAACCGACCTGCGCGACGGCGATCATCGCGCGCGTCTCGGCTTCGTGCTCTTCAACGCCGTCTTCCTTCATAGCGTCGACGACGACTTCCTGCGCCGTCGAATCGGCAGGGAAGACGTCGTCCTGTGGCAGGTAGCCCAGCGTGACGCCGCGTTTCAACGACCGAGAACCGTCGTCGGCCTGCTCAAGCCCCGCCAGGATTTTGAGCAGCGTCGACTTCCCGGCCCCGTTCGGTCCGATCAGCCCGATCTTCTCGCCGGCTTTCAAGTTCAGTGACAAACCGACGAACAGCG
>JBOFFD010000387.1:0-2193 GCA_051648425.1 Planctomycetia bacterium | reverse complement strand
AGCAGGTGTTGCAGAAGCTCGACCCCGAAGCCCAACGGGATCTGCAGCAGCTTCGCCAGGAACTGCAACAGACCGCGAACCGGGAAGCGCAGAACTCGCAGTTGGCGAACCAGGTGACGGCCGACGTGGGTGAAATGGTGCGCGAGGCGGAGAAGCTGCAACTGCTGCCGCCGGAGCTGACCGAAGAATTCAAGGCCGCGCAGGACGCTTTCAAGGAACAGGCGGCCGACCCGCTGGCCGACTTGACGCAACAGCTTCAAAAGTCGGTGGTGGGCGACCAAGCGCCGCCGAATCTGAAGGAACTGGCGGCCGAGGAGCAACGGGTCGAACGAAACCTAGAGACGCTGAAGGACCGGTTGGCGGCGCTGACGAAGGCCCGGCAGTCGGTCGACGAGAACCCGCAGGCCGCCGTCGCGGAACTGAAAGAGGATCTGAAGTCGGTGGAGGCGGGCGAGGCCGCCGCCGAGGTGGCGACGCTGGAGGACTTCGTCGGCGACCTGAAGAATCAGTTGGATCGGTTGGAAGCCGACCAAAAGGGCCTCATGAATGACGCCGCCAAGGCGACCGACGCCCAGTTGCCAACGGTGGAGCAAGACCAGAAGGGTTTGGAGGCCGAGGCCGCCCCCGCGCTGGCCGCCGCAGAGGATTTGCTGAACGAGGAACGAGTGGACGGGTTGGCGAGCGACCGGATGGAAAGTCCCGCCGGTGACGACGCGGCGCCCGCCGAAGCCCCCGCCGACCGCAGCCCCGCCGCGAAGGCGGCGGCCAAAAAGGCGGCGGCCGACGCCGCCCGCCAGGAAGCGTTCCAGCCGGCGATCGCCAAGGCCGCGCCGAAGAACGCCGCCGACGCCGCCCCGAAGGCCGAGGGCGACGCCGGTGACGCGAAGGACGCGGCTGACGCGGCCGACGCCAAGGACGCAGCCGACGCCGGCAAGGGCAAACCCGCCGACGCCGCGCCGCCGAAGCCGTCCCGCGGCAAGCCGTTCCCCGGCAAGCCGGCCCCGCCCGAGCCGCCGACCGAAGCCGAGCTGGACGCGCGGCGGGAAGCCCTTGGGGATCGTCAGGAGGAAACCCTGACCGATCTGGAAGCGGCCCGCGCCGCGTTGGCGATGGACCGCTCCGCCCTGCAAGACCTGGGCGAACAGTTGCGCGAAGCGATGAAGCAGGCGGCCCAGGAGATGGGCGAACTGGCCGGTAAACCGGAAGGCAAACCGGAAGGCGAAGCCGCCGGAAAGCCGGAAGGTGAACCGGCCGGCGAACCCTCGAGCGAACCGAAAGGCGAACCGGGGAAAGGCGAGCCGAAGCCCGCCGGCTCGGAAGGAGCCGAAGGCAAGGACGGCGATCCGAAGGGGTCGGCCCAGCCCAGTCCGCTCGACAAACTTCTCGAATCCGAGCAGTTGCTGGCCGCCCGCGAAATGGCCCGCCGCATGATGGAAGCCAAAGGCAAGCCGTCGGCCCTCGCCAAGGGAACGCCCAAGAAATCCGACCGCCGCGGCGAGCCGAAAAACCAGCCGTCGCAAAATGCGTCGCTCGACCCGAACCTCGACGGCAACGTCCTACGGCTCGGCCCGCCGGACCCGAACGCCGTCGCGCTCGAGATCGACATGCGGTCCGTCCTGTTGAAGATGAAGCCGAAGGAACGCGAAGAGCTTCTTAAAGGGATGAACGAGGAAGGCCCCGAAAGCTACCGCCGTTTCATTCAGGACTACTACCGCCGGTTGTCGCGCGTCGAAAAGAAATGACCCCGAGGGCGGCGTGGACCGTCCTTCGTCGTAAACACTCGGAATCGACCCTCGGCTCCTTCAGGAAACCGCGCACCCATGTTGGAATCGCTGCTGCGGACGATCGGCCTCGACGACGAAGTCGTCCGCCACGTCGATCAGGCGACGCTCGTCTTTCAGCACCCGATGCTGCTGCTCGTCGGCCTGCTGCTGCTGGTCCCGGCGGCGCTCTTCATCCATCGGCGGCAGAAGGTCAACCTGTACAGCGCGTCGCCCCGGCTGCGGGCCGCCCTGACCACCTCGCGCGTCTTCGTGCTGGCCGTCATGGTGTTGATCGCCGCCGGCCCGATGCTGAAGATCGACCAACAGACCGAAATCAAGCCGATCGCCGCCATCGTGCTGGACCACACCCAAAGCATGACGCTGCCGGCCGGCCCGTTCCCCGACGACGAAACATCCCTCTCTCTGGCGG
>JBOFFD010000386.1:0-11799 GCA_051648425.1 Planctomycetia bacterium | reverse complement strand
GTCGGAATAGCCGCGCGGATCTTGATACTCGTCTTGCACGATGCACCTCCCGGTGTTGAACCCCGCTCGCCGCGAAGTATTATAGGAAACCGGTCGCGATCGAAAACTTACCGACTTACATCCGTGCCGGCGTAATAGTTCCCCAAAGGTCAGGTAAGATAGAACCGACTGATGGTAGGTCGCCATATGATGAAGACGCTTGTCGTTATCAAGGGCCGAAGGAGGCCAAGTTTTCACCTTTTCTCTAATCGAAGCATCCCAGTCAGGACGGTCCGCTTTCAGTTCTACGTACACCATCAGACGCAGCCATTTTTCAAGCTGCCAGCAGAGACGGTAAAGCTTCACTGCATCCGAGGGTACAGATTCATACCGCCATTTCGACTTTGGGTGCTTCTTCAATTCAAGTCTCTTCGTGAACCTCGGTTAAAACTTGCTGAGTCGTTCCTCACTATGATTCGCCGACGCTTAATTCGGTCGAATCGATGTCTTTTTAATCGTCGTCGTCGATCACGCGCACCAACTGGCGGGTGAAGAAGCCCACAGGGGGCTTGTCCGCGTCGGTGTAGACCCAGTCGACCAGGTCGTCGGGCGTCAGGGGGACGGCGTCGCCGCGGCGGTAGCCTTCGACGCCCGGCGGTTCTTCGCGCACCGTCGCGGCGACGGCGCCGTCCTTCACCGACTTCACGTCGAGCCAGACGGCCCGCGACGATTCGTCGTCGGCGAGGAACGTCATCACGCAGAACGATTGGTCGGCGCGTTTCGTCTCGAACGCTTTGACGAAATCGGGCCAGCGGCGCCGGGCCTCCTGAGCCGCCAGTTCGACGCCGGGATCGCCAGGCTCCAGTTCCTTGTTCGTCGGCAGGCGGTCGTGCCCTAGGCCGGCGAACGGTTCGTCTCCTTCCAGCGCGTCCAGCGCGGCCTTGCCCGCCGGCGCCAGAAGGCCGGCGTGCGGCGCGAACAGGGCTGTCGGGGCCGTTTCGGGCAGCTTCGCCAAGAGGGCGGCCAACCGCGCCACGTCGCGTTCGTCGTCGGGCGTCGCTTCGTCGTCGACGAGGCCCAACAAACGGACGGAGACCACGGCGTTCGACGCCCGCACCAGCCGCTTCAATTCGGGGTCGACCACGTCGAGGGCGGTCAATTCGGGGATCGCCCAAAACGGCCGGGGACGAAAAGAGACGACCAAGGTTCGGTCGGGAAGGTTCAGCAGGTACGATCGGTCGGCGGTTTTCTCGTCGTCCGCGTCGTCCTTCTTGGCTCCGGCGCGGCGCACCGCGGCGGCGCCGTACCGCTCCCGCAAGGCGGATTCCATCGCCTTCAGCAACGGCCCCGGATCGAATCCGGCGTTCTTCACGAGAAGCAGGGCGACTTCCGGCGGCGGCGCGGGGTTGGCGTCTGGATCGGGGTAGTGGCGGCGGAACTCGGTCAGCCGAGGGTCGCGCAGGGCGGGGCCGACGTCGTCGTCGACATACCACGCCGCCGGGTCGTCGCCCAGCGTTTCACACTCGGCGGCGGCGGCGCGGGCGCCGGCGGCGTCGCCCTTCTTCGCCAAAACCAAGAGGCGCAGGAACGGCTCGTTGGCGTCGTCGACGGCCGCCTCCTTCAGCGCTTTGTCGAACTTGCCCAGCCGCGCCGCCGCGCGGACCATGCGGTCGGCGAACCACTCGCGGCCGCCATTTTCCGACAGGCCGAACAACGCGCGGCGGTTCTCGGAAAGATGCCGAACGAGGCCGGCGTAGTCTTCCTTGGTCCACAGCGACTCGGCCCGCCAGAAATGCAGTTCCGGGTCGTCGGCGTCGTCGACGGCGCGGGCGGCGAGCAGCGCGTCGAGACCGGCGAAGTCGCCGTAGTTGGAACAGAACTCAGCGACCTCCCGAAAGGTGCGGTCCTTCGGCCCGGTGGATTGATAGGCGGAAAGAACCTTGCCGCCCAACACCAACGCTTCGATGCGTAGCGCGCGGAATCGATCGCGGACGTCGTCGGCCAGCGGCTTAGCCATCGCCCGCCGCAGCAGGCGGTCGGCCTCTTCGTACCCCTCTTGGGCGAGAACGCTTTCGGCGGCGTAAAAGTCGAGCCAGGGGTCGTTCGGCGCCGAGCGGCGGTGCAGGTCGACGATGTTCTCCAAGCGGTCGCCCGCGCCTTCCAACACCGCGACCTCGGCCACGGCCCGGAAAAAGGTCGGCTTGTCGACGACGGCCTGGTACGCGGCGGCAACGCGGTCGAGGTCGATGGCGGCGAACGCCAGGTCGGAAAGCCAGCGTTCCTTCAGGGGACCGTCGGCCAGCTTCGACTCGCCAGTCAGAAACAGGTCGTACGCTTTGGCGATTTCGTTGGCGTCGCGCAAGATCGCGGCCGACCAGTAGTCGGCAAGCAAAGCGTCGGCGCCGCCTCGGGCCTGTTCGATTTCAATCAGTCGTTGCAGCAAATCGGTTTCACCCCATTCGTTCAACGCTTCGGCGAGCCGATCGAAATCGGGGCCGCGACGGTCGCGCCAGCGGTCGACCAGTTCCCCCTGCGCGTCGGTTTCCATGAGGCCGGCGACCAGCGCGAAGGCGTCGACGTCGGGTGCGGCGTCCAAGGCGGCGCGGGCGTCGCCGAGGGCGTCGGCGGTTCGGCCTAAATCTTTCAGGGCGACGGCGGCGGCGATGTGGCCGGCGGCGTCGGGGCCGTACGTCTTGAGGTGGCGGCGGGCGTGGAAGAGGGCTTCGGCGGATTTGCCCAAGCTGTTGAGTAGCACCGCCCGCACGCGGTCGTACATCGGCAGGTCCGGCCGCAACACCCGGGCGCGGGCAAGCCGGCGGAGGGCCACTTCGGAGGTCTGGTCGTCCAGGCCGACCGCCGCTTCGGCCAAGATCGCCAGCCGCACCGCTTCCATCGCCGGCGGCAGGCCCGCCTCTTCCAACAGACGCATCGACCGAAACGCCGCGGCGGCGTCGCCTCCGGCATTCAGGTCACGCAGCCGGGCGAGCAGTTCGTCGGCGTCGCGGCGAAGGTCGGCGTGGCGGGCGGGGTCGGCGGCGGCGATGGCGGCGGCGAACGGCGCGGCCGCTCGGTCGATTTCGGTCGGGACGGGGTCCGCGGCCGCCGCCAAGCTGCAAACGGCGACCCACGCGAACAAGACGGCGGACCGGAGGGGAAAGGTCATCGGGCGCCTCCCTGCGGCTCGGCGGCCTCGTGCTTTTCTTCGCGGCTGTAGACGAACTCCCGCAGGGCGTTGTCCTTCATGCCCAGCCGGCGGGCGGCCTTGGCGGGGCTGCCGGTTTGAAAGATCGCGTAGTAGCGCAGCAGTTCGTCGAAGAGTTTGATGTCGATCGGCCGGTCGGGGGCGGCTTGACGCATGAGCCGTTCCAGCTCGGCCCACAAGCGGGGAAAATGTTGCTCGAACAGTTCGCGGCCGTGCCGGCGGGCTTGGTCGAGGTCGACCCCCTGGTCTTCGGCCAAGGCGCGGGCGGCCAGTTCGGCGACGCGCGCCGGCCAGCCGCCGGCGTCGCGCTCGGCGGGCCAAGGGGCGACCGGCGCCGGCGCGGGGGGCGTCGGCGACGGCATGACCGCCGCGGGCGTTACAACGGCGGCCGGCTTGCGGGCGTGGCCGTTGCGGCCGCCCAGGCCGGTATCGTGCGCGTACTCTTCGACCGCTTCGACGTCGAGGTGGTCGGTCACGCCGTTGTTGTCGGCGACCACGCCTTGCAGGAAGTCGCGCAGCTTGCGGCTGTTGCCGCCGGGGAAGCCGTAGTCGGCCAGCCACTGCACGGCGTCGGGCGACAGCGTCATTGTTTCGCCGATCTCGCGGCTGTGCTGCGCGACGTAGTACTGCGCCTGAATTTCGACGTCTTCCGGGCGGTCGCGCAGCGGCGGTATCTTCACCACCAGTTGCTCGACCCGGTGGACGAAGCTTTCCGGCAGCGTCTGGTGGGCCTTCACGTCGTCCCACTTCGGCCCTTCGACGGTGCAAACGACGGCCAATTCGGCTTGGCGCCGATGTTCGTCTTGGCCGAGGTGGGCGAATTCGCCGTCGTCGAGGAACGAGTGCAAGATGACGCTGCCGGGGTCGTTCAGCTTGTGGAGGTCGTCCAACAGCAGCACGCCGCGGCCGGCCGCCTGCACCAACCCGGGGCGATCGGTCGAGGCGCCGGAATAGGCGCCTTTGACGTGGCCGAAGAGGGTGGACCTCAGGAGGTTTTCGTTGGTGAGTTCGCTGCAGGTGGCGCGGACGAACGGATAGTGGCGGCGCTCCGAGGCCTGGTGCAAGAGGCCGGCGAGTTCGGTCTTGCCGGTGCCGCTTTCGCCGTCCAGCAGTACGGTGGGCCGGGGGCGGCGGTGCAGCCGGTCGGGGCGTTCGCCGGCGTCGAGGCCGAAGTAGAGGTGGGCGTAGTCGTAGAGGCGGCGGAGGGCGGAATCGAAGGCGTTCGACTGATAGACGAGGTGCCGTTTGCCCAGCTCGCGGGCGAAGTCGCGTACCCGTGGCGCGCGTAGGTAGGCGGCGGTTCCTTCGACGATGCGGTCGAGCAGTTCGGGCGAGCCGAGGGCGCCGGTCTTGGGCGACTTGGCGACGAAGCGGTCGGCGGGGAAGCCGTCGGGCCGGGGCAGTGACGAATGGAGGATGCCGAAGGCGTCGGGCGATCGGCGGCGGAGGTCGTCGACCAGGAACATGCCGGCGCGACGGCCGGCGGCGGCGTCGTCGGTGAAGCGCAGGTCGCTGACGACGACGGCGGTGAAGTGTTCCTTGAGGAGTCGCAAGGCGTAGCGGAAGCCGCCGGTCTTGTCGCAGCACAAATGCAGGCGGACGTGGACGATGCGCGGGGGCGAGTATTCGGGTAGGCGGTTGCTGGAGAAGCCGTGGGTGGCGACGCCGAGGTTGAAGTCGCCGACGGCGGGCAGCGGAAACCCGGCGGCGGCGTTGGCCTGTTGCACGCGAGGGTCGGCGGCGAGGCGTCGGGCCAGGTCGCCGACGAACTCGGGAACGAGGGCGTCGAGGGCGGCTTCGTCGTCGTCGACGATCAACAATTGCAGCATCATGCGGAGGACACCTTTTTAACCGCGGGCGGCGACGGCGGGGCTGGCCGTCGGCGCGCCGCCGATGAATCGGGGGGATTATTACGAAGACGCGGGGGAATGGGATTTTCGTTCGGTGGAAGCCGCGATTCCCTCCGCCGGCCGCCCGCCCGCGCCGCCTCCGCTGGACTCTAGCGGCTTCGCAACGAGCGGCGACGAACTCTTGTTTGGGGAACTCCTATACTGCATAAGATTGTTCGATGAAACGGTGCGCGGCGGGACAAGCGATGTTTTTGAGACTTAAGGGTGAAGCGAAGGATGCGATGGCCCTCGCCCTTGCCCAAGCCCACGCTCGAAGCGAAAGCGCGATCCGCATGGTGGTTCGACTCCGGGCCGTCGACGAAGACGACGGAGCGGAGCCGATCAAGTTGCTCGAGGTGAACGCCGCCTCTGTCCCGACAGGCATCTGGCCGATCGCGCTGGTGCCCGATCCCCCCGACTTTCCGGTCGGCTTCATCGTCGTCGACGTCTCTCCCCGCGAATATGAGGACGTCGTCGCCGGCCGACTGCCGCTGCCGAACGACTGGACCCTTTGCGAGACGCTCTTCCAATCTATTCCTTCGACGTCGTCCACCACCGACTCGGCGCACGCCGTCGGGCGGTAAGCGGCGCCGCCGAAGATCGGTTCTCCAGGAACGAGGAGCTTCAAGTCGATGAAGGGCGATGAGAAGGATGCAATGGCCCGCTTCGTCGCGGAAGCCCACCTGAAAATCGAAGACACGATCAGTCGTATCGTCCGAATCCGCGCCGCCGATGAAGACGGCGGCACGGAACCGATCAAGTTGCTGGAAGTCAACGATGCGGCCTATCCCTCGGGCATTTGGCCGATCGGACTCGCCCCTCGCCCTCCGGAAGTCCCCGTCGGTTCGGTCGTCGTTGAAATTTCGCCGGAAGAGTACGAACAACTAGTGGCGAACTCGCTCAAACTGCCCTATGGATGGCAGTTGGCGGAAACGCTCCATCCCGCCGTGGTGGAAAATGCCGTCGATCGCTGAGTCTTTTCGACGCCAGGCGCAGTCCGACTCCAACGCCTACTTCGTCTTGGCCGCGACGAGCCTTCCCGCGTGCCATCGCCTTCATTTTCTTCAGATGTGGCTTGAGAAGTTGTGTAAAGCCTATCTGTGGGGTTCCGAATCGCAAGAGAACGATGATTTAAGATCCCGACATCAAGTCGTCGGTCCGGTCCTTCCGCGTTTGATCGTGGAGCGATGGCGTTTGCTGGACGTTTTTTCCGAACGGCCGGATATGAAATCCCTCCGATCTTTATGCCGTGACGTGGACCTGCTTCATCCCCAGATCGATCAAGGCGGGCGTAGGCAGGACAACGTCGAGTACCCTTGGACCGTTCAGGGACGGTCCTTCGTGCCGACCGAGTATGAATTCCCGCTCAACCGTCGACTGCATCAAAAGTCCGGGATGGTCCCGCTCAAAGCGACCGTGCAACTGACGCGCGATCCCCGTTTATTGGACATCACTTGAAGTCTTCGCCGCGCCGCGCCGCCGCCATTGCGGCTGTGGTGTTGCTGCTGGTCGCGGCGGGGCGGCCGCGGTGGGGGGAGGCGGCGCGGCCGCTGTATCGGGGCGACGTCGTTTGGTGGCTGGCGCTCGACGTCAGCCGGTCGATGCTCGCGCGCGACGTCCCCGGCGACCGCTCGACGGTCGCGCGCCGGTTGGCGGCGGCAGTCGCGCGCGAAGCGGGCGGCGGGCGGGCGGCCGTGGTCGTGTTCGCCGGTTCGTCCAAAATCGTCTGTCCGCCGACGACCGATCTCGCCGCCGTCGCCGCCGCGGTGGACGACGCGGCCGCCGGCTTAGGTCCGGCCGGCGGTTCGGATTGGCGGGGGGCGGTGCAGGCGGTCGTCGACCAAGCGGCGCGGTGGGATGGGGTGGGTCCGAAGCGGCGCCATAGACTGCTGCTGGCGACCGACGGCGGCCAAAACGCCGTCGACCCCGCCGCCTTGGCCGGCACGGTCGAGGCAGCCCGCCGCGCCGATGTGGTCGTCTTCGGCGTGACCATCGGCGACGGCGCGCCGCCCGGCGCCGTCATCCCGTTGTCACCGCCCGAGGAGAAGGCGCCGGTCTTGCTGATCGAGAATCGAACGCCGGTGCGCACCGTCCGCCGCGACGCCGACGTGAAGCAGTTGGCCGAGGCGACCGGCGGCGCCTTTTGGGCGGTCGACGCCGCCACCGCCGCGACGTTGGACGCCGACCGTTGGGCGGCCGACCGCCTGGAGCCGGCCGCCGGCTTGACGGAGGCGGCCCGCACGCCCCCGGTCCCCGCCGAACGGTATCAATGGTTCCTGGCGCCGGCGGTGCTGCTGGCCATGTGGGGGTTCAGGCCGTGACGCGCCGCCTCGTCGCCCTCAGTGCGGCCGCCGTGCTGCTTTTGGCCGTCGCCGTCGGTCGCCGCGATCGGTCGGTGGAAGCGTACCGCCGGGGTTTGGATTCGCTCGCCGTCGGCCGCCTCGACGACGCCGCCCGCGAATTCCACGCCGCCGCCGTCGACGCGCCGACCCGCCGCGCCGGTTGGGCGGCGATCGGTTACGTGCGCGCCCGGCAGGCGGAAGCCGCCGTCGAATCGGCGACCAGCGAAGCGTTGCTGCACGACGCCGAGGCGGCGCTGGTCGCCGCCCGGGACTCGGCGCGGTCGTCGTCGGACGAAGTCGGTTGGAACTTGGCGGTCGTTCGCCTGCGGTTGCATCGACCCGGCGACGAATCAGGCGGCGATCGATCGAAGACCGGCGACGCACGGAAAGCGGACGACGGCCAACCGACGAACGACGGCGCGTCAACCGCGGCAAGCCGAGCGGCGCCGACCGACGATCGGCCGCCGCCGGGCGCGGCGGTCTCGCCGATGGAATCCGAGGCGCGGTCTACGGGGCCGATCGAGCGACCGAATCCTGGAACCGCCTGGCGCGACCCCGGCCCGCTCGACCCGACGGCGGCCGCCGAGCAGCTCGATGAAACGCTGGCCCGGCTCGCCGCCGACCGCCGCGCGCGCCGCGCCGCCGCACCGCTGCGATCCACCCGCCCCGGCGACTACTGATCCCAACGCCAAAGGGGCTGCGACGAAAAGACGCTACCGCAACCGTGCCGTCGTGAGATAAAATCATTCGATAGCGGGATTTTGAGATCGTGCTCGCTTGACGGTCGACGGAGTTCCGCCCAGGAGTTTCCCGTCATGTTCGCTTGGCTTGTTCGACTTCCGTTCGTGGTCGCCGTCGCCTTTCTTATGGGATGGCTCGGTTACTCGTTGATGTGTCTGGGCTGGCAGGAAGTTCCCGGACTGGACGATCCTTTTATGCGCCAAGTCATAGGCGCGTCGATCGTCCTTTGGACGGTGATCTCTTTCGTGTTGGTCGGCCGTAAACTGGAAACGTGGGTCGCCGCCGGCGTGCTTTCGCCGGTCTTAGGGGGCGCGTTGATCCACCCGCTTGCCTTTTTCATTCCCCACATCATGCTTGGATATGTCGTGTTCCCCGTTGGAATCGCGACCGGATTGTTGATGGGTGGAATCTTCGAGATCGGCAAGTTGCGGCCGCCGACGTTGCCCGCGGCTCCGGTCGACGGTTCAGCCTGACGAGGTTGCAACCGCCGCTTCAATCCGTTTGCGCGACGCCATAGGCGCGGGGCGCGGCGTTGGGTGTAAGATTTTGAAGTGAAGATCGCCGCTCCTAGCGCTTTGGGCTTCGACGGAATGCGCTTGCCGTTGCCGTCGAACGGTCGTAGGATCGCCGCGTCGCGCCGACTTCATCGCCTAGCGGAGCGTCAATTCATTTATGCAAGACCTTCTACGGAAAAACTACGGTTGGTTGTTGGTCGCCATGTTGACGGCGACGGCGTTTTCGTTCGTTCGTCTTAGATATGAAACGATCGTCAAGCCGGGGACGGCCCGCGAAGCAGGGATGCTGGTAATGTTCCATTTCACAAAATCGGCCGGTGAGCAATACAAGTGGCGCGAAACGAATACGCAGGGACGCATCCAGTTCACTCTGTACTCGCCGCCGACCGACCCCGCGGGTTCTAAGATCTGCTATCAAATCATATTGGCGGATGTCGACGGACTCGACTGGACGCTGGATCGGTATCAAAATTTCACGACAGGAAGCGGCTCCCCGCCGACGGTCGTTCCGCCACCGCAGGATCGTTCCTTCGGAACTGGAAACGTCGGTGAAGGTCCGAGTCAAGCGACGCGCTGAACGATTTCCTTCCAGCTCCGCCGGACGGGCGGGTCGTCGTCGCGACATCAACCGCCGCACCGATCGAACCTTCCATTGCGGTTCTGGCTAAGATGGACGTCGGTGAACACTCGTTAGTACGGCGCTCTTAGCGCCTCGAACGTCATCGGGTTGAAGTCGTACAGCATCTTCACTTCGACGAGTCCATTGGGTCCGAATCCGCCGGCATGCAGCTTTCCATCGGCCGCCCAGACCAGTCGATCGCGGTCGAAGTCCGCCCACTCCCAATCTTCGTAAACGGTCGTCTCCCCGGTATCGACGTCGATCAGCTCATGGACGTCGTAATAACAGCCTTTGTCGACCGGATGATTCAACGTCGCGTACGCCTTTTTTCGCAGCCGCCATCCTCCACGGTTTTTCTCGAAGACGGTGAAATCGCCCGTCGACAAGTCGCGGTTCATCGTCCAGCCGTCGCGCTGCAGGCGGATGTAATAGACGCCGGGGCATTCGCCGCCGTACTCTTCGTGCCAGGGGAATTTCATCGAGCGGTGAAGCTTCGCGCCGTCAGGCCCGTACTGGTGGCCGTAGCCGTTGTTCAGCCAGAATTCGTTCGATGAAAGGAAAAGGCCGCCGCCGTGCCAACAATCCCCCTTGGGGAAAAGCGTCAGCGCCCGCAAATACGGCGCTTTGGAGATCGCCGTCCACGATCCGTTCGCATCCGACTTCCAATTGCCGTTCATCGCGAAATAGATGAGGTGTTTTCCATCCGGCGAAAGATCGCTGCGTCGCTCGTAGATACGGCCTTTCAGCCACTGACCAACTTTGAATTCGTCGGTCTTTCGATTCCAACCGACGACCGCCGTCATCTTCGACGGACCCCGCCGAAACACCACCGCCGTCGACGCCTCTTTCGCCAGCAGTACATGCAGCCGCGCAGGTGAAGCTTTCAACATCTCGCTTCGACTTTCTTCCTTCGGTGTGTGAAGGAGTCTGCGTCTTAGAAAGTTCTCAACCCATCAACCGTCGTACGGTCGCGCAGAGCGCTTCGGCGCGGGCCGGATCTTGCGATTCGGCGAAGATGCGGACGATCGGTTCGGTGTTGCTGGCCCTCACCTGCACCCAGGCGTCGGGCCAGTCGATCCGTAGGCCGTCGGCTTCGTCCACCACGCCGCCCGGCAGCTCCTTCGGCAGCCGGTTCGCCAAGGCCGGCAGGTCGGCCGCACCGCCCGGAGCCTTGTCCTTCCGCAACGTGTACGTCGGCAGCGCGGCGGCGGCCTGGTGCAGCGTCGTTCCTTCGGCGGCCAACAGGTCCAGCACCAGCGCCATCCCGGCGGCGCTGTCTCGTCCGTAGCCCACGCGCGGGTCGATCACCCCGCCGTTCCCTTCGCCGCCGATCACCGCGCCGACCGCCTGCATCCGCTCGGCGACATGCACCTCGCCCACTGGCGACCGATGCACCGTACATCCCAACCGTTTCGCCACGTCTTCCGACAGCCGGCTCGTCGAGAGGTTCATCACCACCGGCCCCGGACGCTGCGTCAGCCGTCGTTGGATCGCCAGCGCCAGCGTGTATTCCTCGCCGATGTACCGCCCGGTATGGTCGACGAGCGCCAGCCGATCGGCGTCGGGGTCGACCGCCATGCCCAGGTCGGCGCCTCGGGCCGCCACCTCCTTCGCCAGCCCGATCAGATTCGCCTCGGTCGGTTCGGGCATGTGGTCGAACAGGCCGTCAGGCTCGCCGCCCAGCAGGTCGACCGTGCAGCCCAGACGTTCCAAGAGGCGGGCCGCGAACATCGCCCCCGACCCGTGGTTGACATCGACGACGACATGAAACCGCCGGCGGCCGATCGCCTCCACGTCGACGCCTTCCAACACCCGGTCGAGGTGCGGCGCGTGGGCGTCGGCCACCGTTTCCACCCGGCCGATCTTGTCCCACTCGGCCAGCGTGCAGGCCCCGGTGCGGAAGGCGTCGGCGACCGCGCGTCCCTCCGCCGGTCCCAAAACGAACCCCTCCGGCCGAAAAAGTTTTAGGCCGTTCCACTCCGGCGGATTGTGGCTGGCCGTCACCTGAACGGCGCCCGCCGCCCCTCGAATTTTGGCGTAGAAGCCGGTGGTGGGGGTCGCCGCCACCCCGATGTCAAGCACATGGCAGCCCGCCGCCGTCAAGCCGGCGGCAACGGCGTCGCGCAGCATCACGCCGTGCGTTCGGCCGTCACGGCTGAGCACCACCGTCCCGCCGGCGCGCGGGGTTCCGTAGCAAAGGGCGAACTCGAGCGCCGTCCGCGGCGTCAGGCCGTCCCCGACGATCCCACGAATCCCCGACACGCTAACGATCAACTCAGCCACGCGGCGACCATCCAACGAACGTCGCCCCCGCAGGTCCGCCGAACGAGCGGTGCGAGTCAGCGCGACTTTTCCGAAAATCGCGGCTGTTTTAGTTAAACCGCCCCCGGCGTCCGGGGCGATGGATTCGATAGGTCGAGGATCGGCCGGCGGACGACCGCGGGCGGGACGCCGGGGCGGCGTCTCCTTGGAAACGTCCGCCGGCGATCGGCGTCGAGGTGGCGATGGCGGC